>JBKJQC010000213.1:0-30315 GCA_046593995.1 Polyangiales bacterium | reverse complement strand
CGCGTCGAGGAGCGCAAAGACGATCACGTGGTCAGCGCGGGGACGCTCACGGCGACGCTCACGTCGTCCGGCGCGCGCGAGCCGCGCTCGACGAGCGTGACCCTCGAGCCCTGGTCGACGGTCGCGCCCATCTCGTTCCAGGTCGCGATCGACGGCGTCGAGCAGCGGATCGCCGTCCGCGACACCGTCACGGTCGACGGCGTCGCCGCGCTCCGCCACGTGCTCGAAGGCGATCGCGGGGACGTTCTCGTGAGCGTCGATCCGAGCCTGCCGGCGCTGGTGATCCGCGCCCGTTCGCGCTTCGCGTCGTCGCTCTCGCTGCGCGCGGAGCTCGCGAAAGATCCGATCGACGTCGTGGTCGACAAGGGCGCCGGATGGCCCGCGGTCGAGGCGCGCCCTCGCCTCGAGAGCGCGTACCTCGTCGCGGGCACCGGCGCGCCGGTCGTCGTCGTCGGCAACACCCGGCTCGACGTGGAGGGTGGCAACGGGCTCGCGGTGCGCATCACGAGGGACGCGACGAGCTCGCACGGAACGGAAGCGCGGCTCACGTTCGCGGCCGCGAAGTCGGTCCGCGAAGGGCTCGCCCTCGGCGCGCGGCTCGCGCAGGTCTCGACCCGCGTCGGTACCGATCTCCTCGTGGAGGTGCGCGACGACGTCACGCACTTCCCCGTGCCGGCGCGCCTCTGGATCGAGTCGTTCCCGCGCATCCCGAGCGCGTCGAAGCCGGTCCTCGACCCTTCCCGCGACTCCGAGCGGACGATCCCGCTCGTCGACGTGACCGCGCCGCGCACGACGCTCTCCCTCGCGGAGGGGAAGCACGTCGTCCACGTCACGCGCGGACTCGGATGGTCGATCGCCCACCGCACGATCGAGCTCGCGGCAGGCGACGTCGCGCGGCTGGTGATCGAGCTCCACGAAGAGACGAAGCTGCCCGCCGACATCGGCTGCGACTTCCACGTGCACGCGCGCGGCAGCTTCGACGCGATGGCCGTCTCCTATGAAGAGCGCGTGCGCTCGCTCGTCGCGGTCGGCGTCGACTGCGCCGCGGCCACGGAGCACGATCACGTGGGCGATCACGGTCCGACGGCGCAGGCACTCGGTCTCGACGGCCGCTACCGCGCGCTCAGCGGCGTCGAGCTCACCACGGTCGGCCCGGGGCTCGGGCACTTCAACGTCTACCCCTGGCCCGCGGGCGCAACGATCCCGAAGACACGCGGCACCACGACGCGCGAGCTCTTCGACGCGGTGCACGCGCTCCCCGGATCGTTCGTGTTCCAGGTGAACCACCCGCGTATCAAGTCCGACGGGAGCGCTTCGATCGGGTTCTTCGATCTCGCCGGCTACGACGCGAAGACCGGCGCCGCGCACGGCATGTACAAGTACCGCGCAGACTACGACGCCATCGAGGTCTTCAACGGCTACGAGCTCGAGTTCCCCGAGCGCGTGCTCCGCCTCGTCGAAGAGTGGATCACGATGCTCGACCGCGGCGAGGTGCACGTGGCGACCGGCTCGTCCGACTCGCACGGCATCAGCTTCCCGTGGGCGGGTTTCCCGCGGACGATGGTCCACGTCGGCGACGACTTCCGCGCGCTCGGCCGGCCCGTCGAGCGCATCGTCGACGCAGTGAAGGCGGGCCGCGCGTACGTGTCGAGCGGACCGCTCGTCGACGTGCGCGTGCGGGGTCCGTCTGGAGACGCGACACTCGGCGACGAAGCGAAGTCGGGGTCGATGCTGCGCGTATCGATCGCGAAGACGAGCTGGCTCGGAGCGCCGCGCGTGACGATCCGCGCGGGGAGCGAGCGCATCACGGGGGTGCTGGTGGCGGAGGCCGACCCGGATCATTGGGTCGTGGAGCAGCCGACGCCGACGGTCACGCGCAAGCGTCCGTTGGTCGTGATCGTCGAGGCCGACGTCGAGGCGGAGGCCGCGCGCCTGCTCGGCGTGCGACGCGCGCTCGCCATCACGAACCCGATCTGGATCACGCCGTGACGCGTCGTCGCACGCTCCCCCACGAGAGTGCGGTGTCGCAAGTACCGACGCGAGACCGTGACGCCGTCATCTCGATGTGACGTTGCGAGCCCGAAAATTACGGTGATCCTGTAGGGGCGCCGCGAGCACGGCGTGTGCTTCTACGCGACCACCATGCGCTCCTTCTTCGTCCGCTCCCCGCTGAGCTTGCTCCTCGCGTCATTGCTCTTCGCGTGCTCGGGCGCGGAAGGTGGTGCGGACGAGCTCGGTGATCCGGGGGACGCAGACCCGAACGGGGGCTCCGAAACGGGGGCTGGAGGGGACGACACCGGCGGGTCGATGGGCAACCTCGACGGCGGGGGGACGACGGGCGGGGATCCGGCGAACAGCATCGGCAAGGGCTCGACGAACCCTTTCAACCCGAAGGAAGAGGGCTCGCAGGGCGTGAAGGTCGATCCCGACGGCAACATCGTGATCGACCCGAGCACGTTCGGCGGCTCGGCCGCGCCGATCATCTGGGTCGCGAACAGCGAGGAAGGCACCGTGTCGAAGGTCGACACGCGCTCCATGAAGGAGCTCGCGCGCTACAAGACGGGTCCGGGCTCGTCCGATCCCTCGCGCACGACGGTGAGCCTCAACGGCGACGTCGTCGTCGTGAACCGCGGCGGCGCGTCGGCGACGAAGATCGCCTCGAACGCGATCGACTGCGTCGGCCCGGGCACCGGGACGTCGACCGGTCCGACCGACGTGAAGGCGTGGGGCGACGACAAGTGCGTGCTGTGGAACACGCCGTTCGCCGCCGGCTCCCTCGCGCGCGCCGGCGCGTTCGACGCCGAGAAGGGGCTCGACGGCGAGCTCTCGGTCAACGTGTGGGTCGGCCTCTGGACCCGCCACGAGATGCTCAAGCTCGACAGCAAGACGGGGAAGATCCTCGCGACGATCAGCGTGGCGCCCCTCCAGCCCTACGGCGCGGCGATCGACGCGAGCCACCGCGTCTGGGTGTGGAGCTCGACGCAGGACGTCGGCTACATCGACGCGACGACGAACAAGTTCACCAACATCGGCAAGGCGCCGTGCGGCTACGGCATCGCGGTCGATCCGAAGGGGCGCGTGTTCACGGCAGGGTGGACGACGGACGCGACCCAGGGCTGCATCGCGCGCTACACGCCGAGCACCGGCAAGTGGGACTCGAAGGCGATCCCCGGCTCGATCCAGGGGCGCGGTCTCGCGATCGACAACAAGGGCTCGCTCTGGTTCGCCGACACGACGATCGGCGCGCACCAGGTGAACACCGAGACGCTCGACCTCGTGAAGAACATCCCGCTCGGCACGGCCAAGGGCTTCACCGGCATGGCGCTCGACTTCGACGGGAAGGTCTGGGCGATCGGCCGCGAGGGGAGCGAGGCCTTCAAGATCGATCCCGTCACCTACGCCGCGACGGCGGTGAAGGTCGGCCTCCACCCCTACACGTACAGCGACATGACCGGATACCAGCTGCGCAACGCCGCGGCGCCGTTCGGCAAGTACGTCCACATGTTCAAGGGGTGCGGCGCGACCGCGAAGTGGATCTCGTTGAACTGGAAGGCGAGCGCGCCGAACGGCACGACGATCACGATCCGCGCGCGCACCGGCAAGGATCCCGCTGCCGTCCGCGCCGCCGCGTGGATCGTCGTCGGCAAGGTCCCCGGCGACATGCCCCCGATCGACCTGCAGGCGAAGCTCGGCGATCTCTCGAAGGGCGAGTACATCGAGGTCGAGTTCCGACTCGAGAGCGTCTCGCTCGAAACGACCCCGATCCTCTCGAGCATCGACGCCGTCTCGACCTGTCCCCCCGCGATCAACTGATCACGGCAGGTAGGGCGTCGCTTCCTTCTCGCTCTTCGGTGGCTTCAGAACGTTCGCTGCGAGCGGATCGTCGAGCTCCTTCGGCGGCGCCCAGCTCGTGTCGAAGAACCCGGCGGCGAGCACGGTGCCGTTGCCGAGGAGCGTCTGGCCGCGCGCTGGCGCCATGCGCTCGTCCCAGACGACGAAGTCGGGGACCAGCTCCGGCATCGACAGCGCACGCAGGGTTCCACGCGCGGTCGTCCCCGCGACGACCAGCACGTAGTGCTCGCGCGCCTTCGGGTGCGGGTAGACGAACGCTCCGCCGAGCTCGTTGCCGGTGAAGGTGCGGTCGCCGAAGACGATGCTGCCATTGCGGCCGAATGGCTCGCTCGCCGGGACGATGCGCATCGGCAACTCCGTCTCGAGGGCGCGGAGCACGCGATTGCTCTTCGCGTTGCCGACGAGGATCACGGACGTCTTCGGCCGCGCCTCGAGATCGACCTCGCTGTCCTTGACGATCGGATAGCTCACGTCGACCCCCCAACGAATCTGCGCGAGCGCGCGCGCGACCTCGAGGTTCGCCTCGGTCTGCGTCGGATCCTCGGTGCCGTAGACGAGCGTGAGCGGCTCGTGCCACACGTCGCGGATCGGCCCGGTGAGGCGCCCCGTCTTGCGCAGAGCGGGCGCCGGCTCCCCTGCGTGCCACGTCGTGTCCTTGTAGGCGAGGAGCGGCGCGTCGGCGGCGTACGAGAGCGTGGTGCCGTCGATCACTACCTCCATCGGCCCCTCCTTCGTGAGCGTGGGGTCGCGATCGAGCCGCACGGCCTCGACACCCTTCGTCGTGAGCACGATGCGCGACGGCTTCTCGACCCGCGCGTCGACGGTCGCCCACTGCGCGATCGGCATGCGCTCGACGTGCACCCAGGCGTCGTCGCCGAAGCGCGGGCGCGTGGTGCGGAAGCGGACGGAGCGCGGGTGGGCGGTGCGTCGCTTCCCGGCGAACCACTCGGTGTGCTGCATCTTCTCGTAGGCGTAGCCCCACACGTCGTGGCCGAGGTCGGGGTGGTCGTGCGTGATCGAGAAGCCCTTCTTCTCGTAGGCGTCGATCAAGACGCCACTGTTCTCCTCGGGGAGATCGTTCTTCCCGTGGATGATGTCGAGCGGCAGTCGCGCGCCGTTGTCGACCCAGGCGACGTTCGAGCGCTCCTCGAGGAGGAACTGCTCCCAAGGCCTCCGCGGTCGGCCCGCGACGTCGCGGCGGATGAAGTACGAGTGATATCCACAGAGCGGCATCGCGGCAGCGAACACGTCGGGGTGGTGGAGCGGGATCGACGCTGCACCGATTCCGCCCATCGAAAAGCCCGTGATGTAGATGCGATCGGGATCGATGTTGGGGAATCGCGCGCGCGCCCACGCGATCGCATCCATCACCTCTTCCTCGCCGAGCTGGCGGTACATCGCATTGCCATGCGCATGGGGCGCGATGACGTACGCGCCGATGTCGGGGACGTTGCCGGCCATGCCGCGCTCCAGCTCGCCCATCGAGCGCTTCTCGTCGTCGCCGCCGAAGAAGATGCGCAGCATGGACATCGGGCCGCCGTTCATGCCGTGCAGGCCGACGTAGAGCGGGAGCTTCGCCTTCGACTGCGGCACGTAGACGGCGATCGGCTGCGGCTTCCCGTCGAAGCGTGCGACGTGCGCGAGGCGCATGGGTCCGGTGCGCTTGGCGATCGGATCGGTCCCCGCTTCGGCGTCGGCGACGAACGCGTCGAGGAACTTCGCGTCGGCGAGCTGTGACGTGGTGTCGAGATCGCCGCGGGAGACCTGCTGCGCGAGGCGATCGGCGAGGTGCTCGATCGTCGCGCTCACGTCGGCGGCGCTCCCGAGCATCGGACCCTTGTAGGCGCGCGCGCGGGCGATCGCCGCGCGCACCGGTTTTCGCGGGGCGAACCCGCCGTCGACGACGCGCCCCTCGACGTCGACCTTCACGGTGAGGTTCTTCGCGTCGAAGTCTTCGAGCGTGGCGATCGGGGCGCGCAGCTCGTCGACCGAGCGCGCAGAGACCGCGACCCTCCCGATGGAGTGCGGCGCGACGAGCGGGGTCGTCCCTTCGAGGATCTGCCCATGCACCTCGAGCGGCGACGAGAGCGGCGCGCCCTCGGGGAAGCGGACCACCGTCGACACGTCCCAGCCGCTCGCGGTCGGATCGCGGACGATCCGCACCCAGCTCATGGAGCGCGCGAGCGCGCGGCGCACCGTCGCGTCGACCTTGCCCGGGAGGAGCAGACGGACGCCGAGCGGCGGGCGGAAGGTGGCGTCGACGAGCCGCACGCGGAGCGACCAACTCGCGTCGTGCTGGTGCAGCTTGAAGACGATCACGTGATCGCCGGCCGCGAGCTCCAGCGGGATCGCGTCGTCGTCGTCGCGCTGGGGCCGGGAGCCCTCGCGCGTGAAGGTCGTCTTGCCGTCGACGATCACCTCGCAGCCGTCGTCGCTCCCGACGAGCAAGAGGAGCTTCGTCGCCTTGGTCACGCGCACGATCCCGCCGACGTACCCGACGGCGCCGCGGCCGGTCGACGCGAACGTCTTCTCGAGATCGATCGCCCCCTCGCCGCTCGACACCAGCGTCCAGGCCGCGGGCACGGTCGACCATCCTTTCGGCTTGCCGTAGGGCTTCCCGTCCTTGCCGATGTCGCGAACCGGGATGTCGACGCGCGTCGGGACCGGCGCGGCGAGCTCGGGGCGGAGGGCGTGATCGTCGACGACCGGTCGCGTGGGATCGACCTTCCCCTTGTCGTCACGGGCGGCCGGCCGGAACGCGGTCGCGTCCGGAGCGTCGTGGAGGAAGGGACCCAGGGCGAGCCAGGCGCCGAGGTGCCCCTTCGGTCCGGGCGCGATGCCGATGCCCTCTTCGTCGCGGATCTCCGGGACCGGAGGGTCCTCCTCGACGCCCGCCGCGGAGCCCGAGGCGGAGCCCGAGCCAGCCGGGCTCGGAGCGACCGGGGCCGACACGCTGGTGGCGGCGCTCGACCGTGGGGCGGCAGGCCGGTGCGAGGGGGAGACTGCCTGTGATCCGGCACAGGCCGCGGCGGCGACGACGGCCGCCGAGGCGAGCCATCCCCACCTCGCGCGCGCACGCACGCCGCGGCTCACCCCGTCGCTCACGCAGAGAGACTTGTCGTGCAGTAACGCCATGGCAAGTTTCGCGGTAGAGTTCGAGCGATGTCTCTTCGCTTCTCGCGCGTCGCTGTTTGTTTGCTGGTCTCCGGCGGATTGCTCGCGGGCTGCGGGCGCGGCGGTCTCGGGGAGTTCGACGACCTCGACGGCGGCGTCGGCGTCGATGCCGAGCTCAACACCGACGACCTCGACGACACCGACATCCCCTTCGACGACACGGGTGTGCAGTTCGACACTGCCACCGGCTTCGACACGGCCATCTTCGACACGGGCGTCGACACCGGACGCGCGGACACCGGACGCGCGGACACCGGACGCGCGGACACAGGGCGGACGGACACGGGGCGCGTCGACACGGGGACCTTCGACACGGGGACCTTCGACACCTTCTTCCCGACCGATACCGTGGCCTTCGACACCTTCCTCCCGCCGGACACGATCTTCCCGGACGACACCGCGTCCTTCGACACCGCCGACTTCGACACGGCCGTGTTCGACACGGGTGGTCCCCCCGACGACGGGGGGATCCTCTGCGGTCCCGGCGGCGTGTGCGATCCGAAGAGCGAGGAGTGCTGCGTCAACTTCGGCGGCATCTCCTGCGTCAACAAGGGGAAGTGCATGGGCGGGACCACGCTCAGCTGCTCGAGCGCCTCGAGCTGTCCGCTCCCCGGACAGACCTGCTGCTTCGGAGGCTTCGGCGGCGGCGGCACTCCGTCGGCGACCTGCCAGTTCTTCTGCATCGGCATCCGCCTCTGCGCGACGAGCGCGGAGTGCCCGTCGGGACAGAGCTGCCAGAGCGTGTTCGGCGGCTATCGCATCTGTCGCTGACGGGTGCGCTTGGGCAGCTCCGGAATCTTCGCTGCCCACGCGCTCACGTCGAACCGTTTCTCGAGCGCGCCGAGGCCCATCGGCCGCACGGTGCCGTAGATCGCGCGCTCGGGGAACGGGCGGTCGTGCAGGCCGAAGCACCAGCCGACGCCGGCATAGGTGTTCGGATCGCGACCGTCGAGCGCGTAGCGATCCATCATCCGCACGGCGAGCTCGAAGGCGTCGCGCGGTCGCTTCACCATCGTGACGATGCGCTTCCCCCAGAACATCCGGAGCACGTTGTGGATGCGGCCGCGCAGCAGGAGCTCGCGCTGCGCGGCGTTCCAGATCGGATCCTCGCTCCGCGCGCGCTCGAGGACGGCGGGGGGCTTGGCGTCGGGGCGTCGATCCTGCGCGTGCGCCGCGAGCGTGTCGCGCGCCCAGGCGGGGACCGCTTCGTACGTGGCGTGACGCGGCTCCCGCGCGGCGTGGTTGAAGGCGAGCCCGCGACGCACGACGAGCTGCTCGAGGAACGCGTCGAGCGCGGGCTTCGGCAGACGCGCCTCGCGGGCGGCGAGCGCGCACGCGCGCGCGGAGATCGCCCCGAAATGCAGGTACGCGGAGAGGCCGCTGGTGCCGTCCTCGCCGGCGTCGTCGCGCCCCTCGTCGTAGTGCGACGCAGCGCTCGCGAGGAACGTCTTCAGACGGAGTGACGCCGCGACCGAGCCCCCGGGACGATCGAGCACCGGTGCGACACCGTGATCGATGGCGCAGCGCGCGACGAGCTCCTCGATGCTCGCCGTCTCGAAATCGACGGGGTCGAAGGGCCACTCGATGGTGCTCTTCAGCGCGGGCACGATCGACACGACGGGGAGGAGCCACTCGTCGAGGAGCGCCATCAGCTTCGGCCGGATGGTCCGCGCTTGCGGCTCGTGCGCCGGGATCAACGCGAGCGGCGCGATCGCGACGTCGTCGACGGTGAGGTACATGCACGGCGCGTGGCGCGCGCCCGCGGAGTTCTGCCAGGGGAAGACGAACGACGGGTGATCGTCCGAGATCACCAGCGACGCGCGCTCGAACACGCGACCGGCCATGCCGCGGGCGGCCGACGCCGTGCGCGGGAGGAAGAAGCCGTGCGCGATGCCGCGGGCCTTCAGCGTCCGCGCGGTGTCGCGCGCGCACTCGAGCGCGAACGTGTGGAAGCGATCGCTCGCGTGCGGGTAGTCGGGGCGGAGCGACTCGTAGACGACGAGCGGCACCTCGAGCTCGTTCGCGCGCGCGATCGCGTACTCGAGGGCGACGTTGTCGACGGCGCGCCGGGTGGCCTGGCACCAGTAGACGACGTAGTCCCCCTTTTGCACGGGCTCTGCGTTCCACACCCGGACGCGCGGATCGTTGATGCGGATGTTCGAGCGCTTGCGGGCGGACTGCCCCTTCATGATCGGCATCAGGCGGGGCCGATCGCGATCAGCTCGGATCCCTCGGCGACCACGACCCGTTCGAGCGGCGCGACGGCCATCGCACCAGGCCACACCACGACCTCGCGCAGGGCGCCTGCACCAGCGACGCGCGCGCGATCTCCGACGACTGCATCGAGGAGGGTCACGTTCGTCGGGAGCTCGACGTGATCGCCGACGAGCGCGCCGTTCGACGAGGCGACGTTTGCAGCGAGGTAGCTCGGCAGATCGCCGACATCGTGCCACGCGCCCCATGTTTCGATCGCGACGATGCGCGCGCCGCCGGCGAGGAGCGGGAGCAAGACGTCAGTGACGAGGCAGCCCCGCGGCGGAACACGCGCCACGACGTCGGGCGAGAGCACGTGGACCGCGGCGAACCAAGCGCCGCGCGTCTCCGCCGGCAGGTCTCCGAACGACTGGTCGCGGAGGCGCACCACCCGGCCCGCGTCGTCGAGGCCGACGTTCCCCTTGCCGCGCTCCACGAAGTCCCGAACGGCGAGCACCACGACGACGTCCCCCTGCAGCGGATCGATCAACGTGCGCACCTCGATGTCGGCGACGATGTCTCCGTTCCACACGATCACGGCGGCGTCGCGCGGGACATGGTCCCGGACCGCTGCGAGCCCACCCGCGGTGCCGCTCGGCCCCTGGCGCTCCACGATCACGTCGACCTCGAGCTGCTTGCCGCACGCGACCACCTGCTCGGCGAGGTGCGCGGCGTTGGCCACCACCCGGAACGCTCCGCCCGCGCGCAGGCTCGCGGCGGCGCGCGCGAACGGCGTCGACAGGCCGACCGGGAGGAGCGGCTTCGGCCGGAACCGGCTCAGCGCGCCGATCCGCGTGCCGAGACCGGCGGCGAGCACGAAGCCGACGATGGGCGCCATGGGCCGGACAGCGTACCACCCTGGTGCCGGGAATTTGGCCCCCCGCAGCCGCGCTTGATACGCGCGCTCGACATGCTCACGCGGCCGATTCTCGCGCTCAGCGCGCTCGCGCTCACTGCTGCGCTCGTGCTCGAGGGCTGCGGCTCGGACGCACGCGCGGCCGACACCTGCAAGACCGTCGAATACGCGCGCTGCGAGCGCATCGGCTGCCCGACGTTCGGCAACACGAGCGTGACGGTCCTGAGCTGCCAGCGGTTCTACGACGTGCAGTGCGGACGCGGCGTCCAGGAGCTCGTGAAGGATCCGACGAAGGCGGAGCTCGACTCCTGCCTGAAGGCGATCAAAGCCGCAACCTGCGAGCAGGTCGTCGACCCCGCGGCGAAGATCCCGGAGTGCAGCTGGCTCGTCAGCAACACCCCGCCGCCCGCCGTGTTCCCCGACGCCGGCGCGCCGGCCGCGGACACGGGCGTCGCCGCGAGCAACGACGGCGGCTGACGGCCGCTCAGCGCGCGATCGCGCGACGCGCGAGCTTCGCGTAGCTCTTTGCGCCGAGGATTCGCGTCGCGCCGAGGACCGCGGCGAGCGCTTTCGGGAAGGCGATCACCGGCTCTCCGGCGTCGAGGCCGTGCATGATCACGTCGAGCGCGTCCTCGAGCTCCATCAGCATCGGCATCTTGTACGGGCGATTGGCGGTGAGGTCCGTCTTCACGTATCCGGGGCGCACGTCGCTCACGAACACGCCGCTCCCCTCGAGGTCCACGTGCAGGCTCTCGAGGAAGGTCGAGAGCGCGGCCTTGCTCGCGCTGTAGGTCGCGGTCTTCGGGAGTCCGCGGATGCCGGCGATCGACGAGACGCCGACGAGGTGGCCGCGACCGCGCGCGGTCATGCCCGGGATTGCCGCCACCAGCGTCGCGATCGCACCCATCACGTTCAGCTGCAGGAGCGGGCCGACGTTCGCCCAGGTCAGCTCGCGCGCGTGACGGCCGCCGGCGATACCTGCGTTCGCGATCACCAGATCGAGCCCGTCGAGCTCGCGATCGCAGCGCTCGACGGCGGCCACGATCTGCTCGGGGTTCGCGCAGTCGACGGGAACGACCAGCGCCTTCCCACCATTCCGCTCGATCGCCGCCTTCACCTCTTCGAGGAGCTCGGCGCGACGCGCGACCAGCGCGACCTTGGTGCCGCGTGCGGCGAGGCGCTCGGCGATGCCACGGCCGATGCCGGCGGAGGCGCCCGTGATCAGCGCGGTGCGAGGGGGTCGGGGGGGAGCCATGTCGGTCGCGCCATGCTACGCAGAATGGCGGTGCTCGGGCGCACACACGCGCGATCTGGACGAGCGCCTGCAGGAAAGTCGACGTGAGAGCCGAGATCGAGGCATGGAAAGACGAGCGCGCCATGCGACGTCGTTCCCTCGTCTCCACGGTCGCGGTCGCGTGCGCCGTCACGACGATCGTCGCGCTCGCGGGCGCAGGGTCGTCGCCGATCGCCTCCAAGGGGAAGCGGAGGAAGCTCGCCCACAAGCTCGATCCTCTCGCTGCGCTCGTCGCAGCGACCAACGCGTCGAGCGCTTCCGCAGGCGTCGCCTCCCCAACGGCCGTGCCGGTCCCGTCGGCCTCGGTGATCCCCGCGGTGGCGGTGACTGCCCCGCCGCTCCCCGAGATCAAGCTCACGATCAAGGCCGGCACGAGGGTCCTGGTCTTCGGCGACAGCATGGTCGACGCCGGCTTCGCCCAGCGGCTCGCCAAGCTCGTCGCGGAGAAGGGTGGCACCGTCGTCCACGACTCGTGGACGTCGTCGACCACCAGCACGTGGAGCAAGGGCGAGCGCCTCGACAACCTGCTCGTCGTCCATCGCCCCGACGTCGTCATCGTCGCCCTCGGCGCGAACGAGGTGTTCCTCCCCTCGCCCGAGGCCGTCGCACCGCGCGTGCGCCACATCGTGCAGAAGCTCGCGCCGCGACCGTGCGTGTGGGTCAGCCCGCCCTTGTGGAAGGGCGAGACCGGCATCGTCGGCGTCGAGCGCGCGAACGCCTCGCCGTGCGGTTTCTACGACTCGGGCCTGGTGAAGGTCGAACGCGCGAAGGACGGCATCCACCCGACGCCGAAGGGGGGCAGCGACTGGGCGGATGCGGTCTTCACGGCGGTGATTACGCCGTGAGAGGTCTACATCACCGAGCGCGATTCTCGAAAGCGTATCGATCGATTGAACACGGAGGCACGGAGGCACGGAGATCCGAGAAAACAGGGAGACGGGGAGTCGGGGAGACGAGAAGGAGTTTCAGAGTCTGCCGACCTCGGCTTCCACCAAAAAGCCTCCCCGTCTCCCCGTCTCCCTGTTTGTTCTCGGAGAGCGGCGACGCGCAGGCAGCGACCCGCGACGACGACGTGTCGGAGACGATCGGCAGACGCTCGAACCCCGGTACCTCCGTGCCTCCGTGCCTCCGTGTTCAATCCGATCTGCGGCGGGGCGATCGAGAATCACGCTCGGTCATTTAGGGTCCAGGTCTAGAGGGCTCGAGACGAGACGACGTACGCTGCACGCGATGAAGAAGGTCGCTGCCGTCATCGTCCTCTCGACCATCGCCGGTTGCCGAGAGCAGCTCCCCGTGACGTCGCCGAGTGTCGTGCTCTTCGAGTGGGAGCTCACGAACGCGTCGCGCACGGCGGTGCAGACTGCGAAGATCGGGCCGCGCACGATGCTCGACAAGAAGGTGGTCGTGAACGACAGCGGCACGTTCACGGTCGATCTCCATGTCGAGCTGGCCGAGATCGACTTCGTCGAAGGCGGAAAGCCCGTGCACCAGATCGCGCCGGTGCTCCTGCGCGCGAAGGTGCGTGAGAACGACAGGTGGTCGCTCGCCGGGAAGTGCCTCGACGGCCCGCACTACAAGATGCCGGCCGTCGGCAAGGATGGAACGGTCGTGACGCCGCCCGGGATGGTCCAGGAGTGCAGCATCGGCTACCGGCGGAAGGAGGGGACGGTGTTCCCGAGCTCGTGGGATCTGTCCCTCCTCCTGCAGATCTACGGCGACGGCGTGATCAAGCTGACCCCGCCGGACCACGCGAAGATCGAGTGACGATCACATCCCGGGGACGGGCATGATCTCGACCACGTCGATGCTCGCGCCGTCCCCCATGCCTGAAGTGGGCTCGGGCCGAGGCGCGTCGCGTCAATAGGGTGTGTCGTCGACCGGGCCGAGCGAGAGCGACGAAAGCGATGCGTCGACGAAGGGCGCGTACGCGTCCCACTTCTCTTTCGTGAAGACCATGCGCACGACGGTGACCTCGCCGGGCTCCGACTCGAACGCCGCGAAGACCTCGTGGCTGCCGTCCTTGCGGGTGCCGTCGACGCGCGCGATGTCGCCGGCGGGCGACGCGACGAGCTTGCTCTCGAGGTCGTGCACGCCGCGGACGTCGGCCGCCATGCGCGCGAACGCCATGGGCGAGCCGGCGATGGGGGCGAGGAGCTTCGCGGTGTAGACGTTCCCGCCGACGGCGATCCCCGCGTCGTCGCGGAGCGCGAACATCGCTCCGGCGTCGCGCGCGTCGAGCGGATCCTTCGCGTCGCCGACGAGCACGCCGAAGGTCATTTCGCCCGACGGCGCCGTCTTCACGCCCTCGATCAGCCGCAATTTATGGCGTCCGACCGCAGTCGCAGAGGGCGAGAGCTTCGTCGGCGCGCGCCAACGAATCGGCCGCGCGGACGGCGTCGGCTTCAGCGTCGCTGTCATCACGTCGGCCCACGCGGCGAGCGAGCGGAGATCGCCGTCGACCTCGGCGTAGAGCACGTAGAGGCCGTCCTCCGCGCCGAAGAACACCGACGCCGAGGGGCGCGCCTTCGGTCCGGTGGGGACGCTCGTGGTCAACACCACCTCCGGTCCGAGCGATTGCCCGGCCGTCGGTCCCGCGGTCGTCGTCATCACGTCGATCACGCCCGGCGCGCGGCGCATCTGCGCGGCGGCGGACTCGCCGGTCTCGAGGCTGATGCGGTGGCGGATGAGGACGATGGTGACCTTCGCCTTGCGCGGCGAGCTCCCGTCGTCCGAGAGGATGTTGCACGCGGCGAGCAAGTCCGAGTCGACGTCGTTCACCTTCTCGGCGACCGCCACGAACGTCGGCACGTCGAGCGGCGTGCAGCCGCGCGGCAGCTGGAGCTCCACGTTCTTCGCGAGGAGGCGCGCGCCGTCGAGCGGCGTCGGGAGGAAGCTCCCGCGCGCGTCGATCGCGGTGAAGCTCCGCTTCTTGTCGACCTGGAATTGCCCGAGCTCCTTCGGCCCTGCGCAGGCGAAGACGGTGGGGACGACCAGGAGACAGAGGAGGGATCGCAGAGACGGCACGACGCACGCTCCTTCGAGGGCAGTACGAAGCGTTCCGCGCGGATCGCTCCAGGTCAATGCCGAAGCGCGACACGGCCGGTTTTCGCGAGCCGCAGGAGAGAGGTCGTCCTTGCCGCCGCGAGGTCCCGCCTACAACATCCGACGCGGATGAACGCGCCTTCCTTTCAGGTCACGGGTTCGGTCACCGATGCGGCGACGGGAGCGGAATCGCCCGGAAAACTCGCGGATGCGGTCACGGCCGCGCTGCCGAAACCGCTCCGCGATCAGATCTCGGTCGAGGGGCGCTCCACCCTCGAGCTGGCCTTCGGACGGGCGATGACGCGCGCCGCCGGCCTCGCCTGGCCTGCCATCCAGAAGCTCAACGAGACGTTCGCCGGGACGCCGATCCAGCCGAAGTGGGCGCCGGCCCCCCTCCAGAAGAACGCAGACAAGACGTCCCCGCAGCTCGGATGGCCCCGCGAGACCGACTCGCTCTGCCCGAGGTGCGTCCAGGAAGTGCGCACCGCGGTGCTCTCGGGCGAGCGCGATCTCTCGGTCTACATCCACGAGCGACCGGGCGAGATCAAGGCGAAGATCGTCGAGCGCGACGGCAAGATCTGGATGGAGAAGGAGTGCCCGACGCACGGTCGCTTCGAGGACGTGATGGCGATGGATCCGGCGTTCCTGAAGCGGATCGAGAGCCTCTTCCCCGGCCGTGACTTCCTCGCCCCCTTCACCAAGCTCCGTGACCACGGCTCGTCGACCGTGAAGTACGGACGCGGCGCGGTGCTCACCGTCGATCTGACGAACCGCTGCAACATGATGTGCGATCCGTGCTTCATGGACGCGAACCAGGTCGGGTACGTCCACGAGCTCTCGTGGGAGGAGATCCAGCAGATCCTCGACGACGCCGTCTCGGTGAAGCCGAAGCGTCAGATGAGCATCCAGTTCTCCGGCGGTGAGCCGACGCTCTCGCCCTACTTCCTCGACGCGATCCGCTACGCGCGCAAGGTCGGCTATTTCGCCGTGCAGTGTGCGACGAACGGCATCATGTTCGCGCAGGATCCCGAGTTCGCGAAGCAGGCCAAGGAGGCGGGCCTGCGCATGGCCTACCTGCAGTTCGACGGCGTGACCAACCTCGCGAACTCGCACCGCAAGGTCGGCAACCTGTTCGACGTGAAGCTGCGCGCCATCGAGAACCTGCACGCCGCGGGCATCGACGTGATCCTCGTCGTCACCGTGGTCAACGGCGTGAACAACGATCAGGTCGGACCGATCGTCGACTTCGCCATCGAGAACGCCGACAAGATCACGGTCGTGTCGTTCCAGCCGGTCTCGTTCACCGGGCGCGACGAGGAGGTGACCGACGCGCGTCGCGAGGCACAGCGCTACACGCTCTCGCACCTCGCGTGGGACCTCCATCACCAGCTGGGCTCTGCCGACGAGAAGGGCAACGGCGAGACGGGCGACGCCAAGATCGAGCCGCACCGCGACTGGTTCCCGCTCTCCTCGCTCGCGCCCTTCGCGGACCTCACCGACATCATGCTCGGCGAAGGCGCCGAGTTCGGCTCGGTGAACTGCGGCTGCCACCCGAACTGCGGCATCGGCACCATCCTCTTCGTCAACAAGAAGACGAAGCAGATGATCCCGCTGACCAAGTTCCTCGACCTCGAGCAGCTGATGCGCGACGTGCAGGACATCACCGACGGCGCCCACGGGCGCGCGCTGACGATCGCCGAGCTGCTGGTCGCGCTCCTGCGCAATTTCAAGCCCGATCAGGCGCCGCCGAACTACGGCTTCGTCGATCTCGTGAAGCAGTTCACCTCGCAGATCGGCGCCCGCGGCAAGAAGGTCGGCGAGTTCGAGACCGACGCGCAGGAGTTCGAGTGGCGCGCGCTCTTCGTCGCCGGCATGTGGTTCCAGGACCTCTTCAACTACGACTTCCGCCGCACCGAGATGTGCATCATCCCCTACGGCACGCAGCTCGGTGAGATCTCGTTCTGCGCGTACAACACGGGCGTCGGCTGGCGGAACATCATCGAGAAGATGAAGGCCAACGCGTCGGTGGCCGAGTGGTACAAAGAGCACGGACGACACGCGGTCTACGCGAAGAACCAGAAGCTCCCGCTGCCCCCCTCGCTCGGAACCGTCGTGCTCCCCGAGAGCGCGCTCCGCCTCGACGAAGCCTCCAAGGGTAAGCGGCGCCTCCGCATCGTCTGACCCGCAGGTGTAGCGAGCGCGATCTTGCGTGCTAGAATGGACTCCGTGCGTCGCCTCGCATTCTTCGCCCTTCTGCTCGCTGCGTGCTCGAGTGAGAACGCCGTCGCGCCTGCCCTGACCCCCGGCGCCGATACCGGCGTGAAGGTCGCCGACGCGAAGCCCGACACCGCCACCGCGCCGGACAGCGCGGCGCTCGATGCGGTCGTCGACGAGACGATGGCCGATGGGAGCAGCGACGCTCTCGCCGACGCGTCGGATGCCGGCTGCCCGAGCTGCGTGGGCGCGCCGTTCCCGACGTGGCAGCTGAAGGACTTCCAGCCGAAGAGCGCACGCTTCGGGCAGACCTACGGGCTCGAAGCGTTCAAGGGCAAGGTGACCGTCGTCGCGTTACTCACAGCGTCGTGAGGGTTTTGCCAAACCCAAGCCTCCAGGTTGGAGGCTATGCAGACCGAGCTGAAGACCGACGGTGAGGACATCGCCTTCGTGGTGATCGCGCAGAAGGATCTCGAGTCCTTCCAGCACGAGCTCGTGAACCGCGTCAGCTTCCCGCTCTTCCAGGACACCACCGCGGTCGACGCGTGGGCGCTCCATGGTGGTGGGAAGGACGATCTCATCGTCTACGACACGAAGGGCACGGTCGCGCACTACCTGAAATACGGCGGCACCCAGAGCACGAACCTGTCGGACGCGGCCGCGTACGCCGCCGTGAAGAAGATCATCGTCGACACGCCGTGAGATAGCCTCGCCGGCATGTTGCGCCGGAGCGAATTCCCGCTGATCGTCCTCTTCACTGCGTGCTCCCCTGCCTCGCCGCCGCCGCCGGTCGCGGCGACTCCGACGATCGTCGCACAGCCGTCGAAGCCGGTACCGAGCGGTGTGCGCTGGGTCTTCCCCCCGCAGTTCGGGACTGCGCTCGCCGAGCTCGATCTCGGCGCGAAGGGTGTCGTGCAGCTCGGCGCCGGCGGGCAACGCTGGTGGATCGCGAAGGACGGAAAGGTCACGCAGCCGTCGGATGTCGCGCCCGAGGATCTCGTCGACGCGCGCGTAGAGGGCTCGACGTTGCTCTTCGTCGGCGCGCAGGGTGGCGTGTTCGTCGCGAGCGATCCGGTAGCGAAGCTGGCGGCGAAGCATGCGGGGCCGGCGGTCGAGAAGGCGATCTTCCGCGCCGGTCAGAAGGCGCTCCTCGGCGTCGAGCCCGACGGCGCGCTGCATCGCTCGACCGACGGTGGCGCGACCTGGAGCGCGACGAAGCTCCCCGTGCGCGCCGGCGAGAGGGTCGCGAGCTTCGCGGCCAACGCGCGCGGACAGGCGCTCGTCGTACTGCGCCCGCAGCGCGTGCTCGCGTCGCTCGACGACGGCGCCACGTGGAACGCGCTCGCGACCCCCGGCATCGGCGCGCGCAGCGTCCTCCGCGATCGAAGCCAAGACCTCTTCCTCCGTGGCGCCTCGAAGCACGCGAAGCTCGAGGTCGATCCAAAGCCGCAGCTCGTCGCACCCGCGAACCCGATCGTGATGCTCGCCCGCGCCGATGCGAAGCCGCAGGACGACGACGACTTCGAGGCCGCGCCCTTCCTCGCGGGCGATCGCCTCGTCGCGATCAGCGAGACGCGCAAGGCCGACAAGAAGACGGTCACGGTCGCGATTTCGCCGCTCGGAGCGGATCCGACGACCACCACGCTCTTGAAGGACGTGCCCGATCGCGTCCGCGTCGTGGCGCGCGGGTACCAGCGTGAGGTCGTCGTCGCGTGGACCGACCCCGACGCCGAGAGCAGCGTGTGGCGGTTGAAGCGCACGGTCGACGACGGGAAGACGTGGGAGGAGCTCGGCGACGTGGCGCACGAGCACGCTCGCACGCTCGCGCTGCACGTCGGACCGTCGTGGGTCGCGGTCGGTCCGGCCTGCAAGATGGTGGACGACGAGAGCGGGGCGATCGCCACGAAGCAGTGCACGCCGGGGAGGGTGAAGATCGGCACAAAGGGCTGGCAGGATCTCGGCATCCCGAGCGCGCTCCAGATCTACCGCGCCGTCTTCGACGCACCGCGGAATCGCGTGCTCCTCTTCGCCACGGGCGTGGGCTCGCTCTCGAGCGACTCCCGGAAGATCTACTCCGGGAAAATCGACGATCCGAACGTCACCGCCGTGGCGCTCGATCTCGGGCCCGACGCGCCCGACGCCGTCGCGATGGACTCCCACGGCACCCTGCGCGTCCTCCGCGGACGCGAGCTCTTGCGCTTCGACACGAGCTTGAAGCGCATGCCGTCGGTGCACCTGCCGTTCTTTCCGGACGCGCCTTCGCTCGTCGGCGATCGTGGCCTGGCGCACTCGTCCGGCAACACTTGGGAGACGGACGACGGCGGCGAACATTGGGCGAAGGTCTCGTCGCCGGGATGGTCGGGCTCGTGCAGCACGAGCGGTTGTCTGCTCGGCGAGGTGGTGCGCGTCGGGTGGGAGCTCCCCGACGCGAAGCTCGTGCTCGTGCCATCTTCCGAGCATGCGCCCGAGCCCGCGAAGGCCGGTACGCCTTCGTCGGACGCGTCGAAGGGCGCCCCGCCGCCGGTTGCGATCTCGTGCACGCCGAAGGGCGCGTGGGTACCGACACCCGGCGAGCTCTCGTCGGTCGAATGGAGCCTCGATGGTGACGTGCGTCTCTTCGCCGTCGAGAGGAAGGCGGCCGGCGCGCAGATCGCGACCGTCGTCCGCGGAGCCGCGCCGCCGAAGACGATCTCGCTGCTCGCGCCCGAGCCCACGAAGGCGCCCCCCGGAAAGAACGGGTCGGGACCGCTTCCGATGCGCGTGCGCTACGGCTCGCACCTCGACGCGCGCGGATACGTCGGGGCGCGCTACTCGTTCACGCTCGGGGGGGCGAAAGAGGGCAAGTACAACCCGGTCGACGTGGAGCTCGGGTGGTACTCGGCCGCGACGGGCAAGACGGGCAAGGCCAAGCTCTCGCAGGTCTCGCCGTTCCGGGTGGGCGGCTTCTCGGCGAACGCCATGCACGCCATCGTCGGCGGTGGGATCTTGTTCCTCCCCTACGACGGCGCCGCCCCGCTCTATCGGGTGCGCGACGACGGCAAGGTGACCGAGCTCGCGCGTCCGCCCCTCGTCGAGCGCATCCCCTACAAGGACGCGATCGAGGTCGGCGGCACGATGTACCTCTTCGGGGCCAACGAAGAGGATGTCGTCGTCGCGTCGTCGACCGATGGCAAGACCTGGAAGACCGCGCTCTGGAGCCTCGGCTCGGGGACGTCGCTCGCAGTCGTCGACGGCAAGGCGCGACTCGTGCTCGCACCGCACGTCGACGACGGTCGTGCGCTCCGACGCTCACTGCTCGGCCTCGAGGAATTGGGCAGCGATCCCGGCGAACCGAAGCCAGTGATCGCCGACGGCTTTCACATCGGCAACCAAGCGCTCGTCGCGTGTAGCGCGAAAGCGCATGCCGGACTGCGCACCGAGGTCCACCACAGGAAGGGCGATCGCTCGGTCACCATCGAGGTCGAGCAAGACAAGGGCTGGGTCGAGGGCAGCACCAAGCTCTCGGCGCCGATCACGACGGTCGGCGCAGCGCACATCGTTCGCATGTCGGACGACGGCTCGAGCTGCATCGAGGCGGTCGCCGGCGCGAGCGAGACGGAGACGCTCGCGCTCGTCGCACCGCACGACCTGACGCACGGATGGCTCGTGCGGAGCGGGAAGAGCGACAAGGGCGGCACCGAGATGCGCCCCATCTCGTGCACGCTCGCGAAATAGCCGCGGTCGCGACCAGCGAAGCGGTCCAGGGTAGAGTAGCGGCGTGCGCCGTCTCCTCTCACTCGGTCTGTTGTTGCTCGGATGCCGCGGTGCGGGCATCGAGCCGGGTGCTGCGCGCGAGTCGCTCTCCATCCTCGAGGTGCATGGGCTCCTGCCGCGTACGCCGCGCTCGGCGCCGGCTGGACTCGCGATCGCGCTGCCGCGACACGCCGACGACGGCCTCTCGCTCGCGCTCACGGATCATCCGGCGTTCTCGCTGAGGATCGTGCCGCTCGGCCTCGCCCACGTCGAGGCCTCGCCCGAAGCGACACGCCGCATCTTCGCCCGCGCGCGACCGTCGACCGACGTGTTCCATCTGGTCTCGGACCACGCGGTCGAGGAGCTGCGGGTGGTGCGCACGCGCGCCGGCGCGGTGTCACTCGAGTACGTGCTCGAGACCGGCGCCGAAGTGCGTGACGTCCAAGTGCACGGCGGGCGCGTCGAGCTGCTCGACGCGGGCGGGGTCGCGCGCATCTGGAGCGATCCCGCGTTCGCAGTCGACGCACACGGCACGAAACGGGCGCTCCTCCCGGCGCTATCGACCGAGCACGGCGCGCGGCACGTCACGTTCTCGCTCGACGATGAAGGTCTCGCGTATCCGCTCGCGATCGATCCCGCCTGGGCTGCCACCAGCAACATGGCGAGCCCGCGGCAGCTCCACGCCGCGGTGAGGCTCGCGGACGGACGCGTGCTCGTCACCGGAGGCTTCGGGCTCGGCTTCGCCGAGACCAAGACTGCCGAGATCTTCAATCCGAGCAACAACACGTGGTCGCCGGCGGCGTCGCTGCAAGCCAACACGCGCGATCACTCGATGGTGCTCCTCTCGTCGGGGAAGGTGCTCGCGGTCTACGACTCGAGCGCCGAGCTGTACGCCGCGAGCACCGACACCTGGACGACGGCGGGCGCGCAGAGCGTCAGCCGACGCACGGGCGCAGTGCTGGATCTCGGCGCGAAAGGGGTCTTGGTCGCCGGGAGCAACTCCTTCCAGATCTACACGCCCGGCGCCGGCGCGGGGACCTGGTCGACGAGCGTCGCGGTGACGACCGGCTCCGAGATCAAGGCGGTGCTGCTCACGACGGGCAAGGTGTTCATCGGCGGCGGCACGTTCGGGAACATCTACGACCCGGCGACAAACGCGTTCACGACGACGAGCTCGAGCGCGAGTCAACGTCAATGGCCGACCGTCTTCGCGCTCCCCAACGGAAAGGCGCTTGTCGCCGGCGGGTTCAAGAGCGGCGCACCGAGCAGCCACTCGACCTCCGAGATCTACGACCCGGCGACCAACACGTGGAGCGCGGGGCCGACGATGACCGCTCCGCGCTATCTCGCGCGGAGCGTCGTCCTGTCCGACGGGCGGCTCCTGATCACCGGCGGCGACGACGACACCGCGCTCTCGCAGCGGACCACCGAGATCCTCGACCCGACGACGCTCACGTTCACGAAGAGCGGTTCGATGGTCACCAATCGCGACAGCCACGTCGCCGTCACGTTGTCGAGCGGCAAGGTGCTCGTGGCCGGCGGCTACACCGGCGGGATCTCGTCGCTCTCCGAGCTGTTCTCGGCGCAGGCCCTCGGCGGAACGTGCGTCGACGCGGGCGAGTGCGGCTCGCTCTTCTGCGTCGAAGGACGCTGCTGCGAGAAGAGCGCGTGCGCGTCCACCGAGACGTGCACGGGGGCGTCGTCGCCGGGGACCTGCACGAAGAAGAACGGGACGGCCTGCGGCGGCAACGCCGAGTGCGCGAGCGCGCGCTGCGTCGATGGTGTGTGCTGCGACACGGGCTGCACGGGCCAGTGCGAGGCGTGTAACCTCACGGGTCAGAGCGGGATCTGCTCGCCGACGCCGACGGGAGCCGCGCCTGTCGGAGCTCGGACGGCGTGCACGGGCACCGGAGCCTGCAAGGGGACCTGCGGCGGCGTCGATCGAACGCAGTGCACGGGCTTCGCCGGATCCGCGACGGTGTGCGCGGTCGCGACGTGCAGCGGCGCCGCGGAGTCGTCGAGCGCCGCGGGCTGCAACGGCGCGGGCGCGTGCGGCACGCCGACCAAGACCGATTGCGGCGGGTACGCCTGCAACACCACGAGCGCGCTCTGTCGAACCACGTGCGCCGTGAACGACGACTGCGCGACCGCGGCCGGCTTCGGCTGTTCGGGCGGTTTCTGCGTGAAGGGCGCGAACGGCGCGACCTGCACGGGGGCCGGCGGATGCAACTCCGGGTTCTGCGTCGACGCGACGTGCTGCGCGGTCGCGAGCTGCGACGGACTGAAGAAGTGCAACGTCGCCGGCAAGCGCGGAGTGTGCAGCGTCCCGAGCGGCGGTTCGTGCGTGACCGGTGGCGACTGCGGCTCCGGGCTCTGCGTGGACGGTGTCTGCTGCGACTCCGCGTGCAACGGTCAGTGCGAGGCCTGCAACGTCACCGGGAAGGCCGGCCTCTGCACCCTGGTGCCCAGCGGCAGCGACCCACGCGCCCCGCGCGCCGCGTGTGCCGGGACCGGCACCTGTGTCGGCCATTGTGACGGCGTGAGCCGGGACGCGTGCAACTACCCGGGCAGCAGCACCGTCTGCACGAGCGCATCGTGCTCCGGTACGACCGAGACGCTCCGAGCCGGCTGCGACGGCAAGGGCGCGTGCACGCCGGCCGACACGAAGAAGTGCGAGCCGTTCGTCTGCGACACCAACACGTGCAAGATCAGCTGCAAGGTGGACGCCGACTGCGTCGCAGGCACGTGCGACGTGGCGTCCGGGCAGTGCGGGGTGGGTGCGAAGTGCGACGGCGATTTCACCGTGCAGACGCCGGGGAAGCCCGATCAGGACTGTCGGCCGCTCCGTTGCTCCGGCAGCTCGTGCCTCACGACCTGCGCAACGAGCGATCAGTGCGTCGCAGGGTACATCTGCGATGGCGGACGCTGCATTCAGCAGGCCGCCCCCACCTCGGAGGAGAGCGGCGGTTGCTCGACCGGGCGGGCACCAGCGACTGGTGCGCTGTTCGCCGCGCTCGCCGCGCTCGGGCTCGCGCGCTCGCGGCGCAGGCGGTCGTACGGCTCCCGCCGTCGGTGACCGGTGAGGACGACGGCTACGTGCCTTCCATCCCACGAAGATCCTCGGGGAGGTGCGAGACATCACCGAGCATCTTGAGCTTGGGACCGTTCTTCTCGAGCGCGAACATCGTCACGGCGGCCACCGGCTGCTCGAGGCGATCGCGGAAGAGGCGCACGTCGAGGCCGAGGAGCGCGCAGGTCAGGATGCGGATGGTCGCCTTGTGCGAGACGAGGAGGACGCGCCCGTCGTCGTACTTGTGGCGGATGCGCTCGATGACCGGCGTCGCGCGCGCGGCGACCATGAACGCGGTCTCCCCGCCGGGAGCGCCGCGGCTCGCCACGTCCTTGGCCCAGTAGGCGTAGACCTCGGGGGTCTCGGCCTTCACCTCTTCGTGCCGCTTCCCCTCCCACTCGCCGTACGCGATCTCGGCGAGCCCCTCGTCGACGTAGAGCGGCAACTTCACCCGCGAGGCCAGCGCGTCCGCGGTCTGACGCGCACGGGTCCGCGGCGACGTGTAGATCGCGGTCCACGGATGCTTCGCGTAGACCTCGCCGAACGCTTCGGCCATGCGCAGGCCGGTCTCGTTGAGCGGAGGGTCGATCGAACCGCAGAACCGGTTCTCGCGGGAGTACTCGGTCTGGCCGTGGCGGATGAGGTAGAGCTCGAGCATCGACCGAGCCTACTCCAAGCCACGCACGCCTACTTGATGCAGTGCGTGTGCGCCGTCTCGCAGTGCTCGCGATCCTGGTACAGCCCCTGGCAGTCCTGGCCGGTGCAGTTGCAGGCCTGCCCGTAGACACAGGCGCTGCCGTTCCAGATGTAGCCCGCTGGGCCGGAGCAGCCGGTCTTCAGGCCCGTAGCATCGAACGGCTCGCAGTTGCCGACTCGGTGACACGCCGAGGCCAGGCCGGCGACGACGGTGATCAGGACGAGCACGCGGAGCGGCACGCGTCCGAGGATAGTCGATCCCGCGGGCCCAGGGGATGCGATAGCTTCGACGGAGGTGACCTTCCTCGTCGACCCCGAGATCGAACGCCGCGTCGCGAGACTCGAGATCCCGTTCAGCGCGGCAGGTGTGGATCGATACGGCGTGGAGCGCGTCCATCTCGGCCGCTTCTTCAGCGCGCTCTCGTTCCTCTACCGCAGCTACTTCCGCGTCCGTTGCGACGGCCAGGAGCACATCCCGAAGCGAGGTCGCGGCATGCTCGTCGGAAACCACTCCGGCGGCGTGGCGCTCGACGCCGCGATGGTGCTCGCCTCGTGTCTCCTCGAGCTCGATCCACCACGACTCGCGCAGGGGATGGCCGAGAAGTTCATCGATCACGTGCCGTTCGCCTCGACGTGGGCGAGCCGCTGCGGGCAGCTCACGGGCTTGCCGGAGCACGCCGAACGGCTCCTCGAGGACGACCGCCTGTTGATGGTCTTCCCGGAGGGCGCGCGCGGGACCGCCAAGCTCTATCCGCAGCGGAACTCGCTCGTGGAGTTCGGAACCGGCTTCGTCCGCCTCGCGATGCAGACCAAAGCGCCGATCATCCCCTTCGGCTTCGTCGGCGGCGGCGATGCCATTCCGACGGTGTTCAACGCGTACAAGCTCGGGCGCGCATTCGGCGTCCCCTATGTCCCGCTGACGCCGTACATCCTGCCGCTGCCGCTGCCGGCGCAGTGCGCGATCCACTACGGCGAGCCGTTCCTCTTCGAGGGCACCGGGCGCGAGGACGACGAGACGGTGCAGGAGCACGTCGACGCCGTGAAGGCGTCGATCGCCGCGCTCGTCGCGCGCGGAGTGGGACCGTGAAGATCCTCATCCCCGGCATCTCCGGTCAGCTCTCGCGCCTCCTCGCGCTGCGGCTCGCCTCGAAGGGACACCGCGTCGCCGGCATCGATCGCCGCCATTGGCCCGACGCTCCTCCAAAGGTGGGCGAGGGCACGATCGAGGTGCACCCCGTCGACATCCGCAAGCGCGCGGCCGAGGACGTGTTCCGCAAGTTCCGCCCAGACGCGGTCGTGCACATGGCGACCGTCGCGTACGTCGCTGCACCGACCGAGGAGCGATACAAGATCAACCTCGGCGGCACGCAGGCGGTGTTCGAGCACTGCCACACCTACGAGGTGCCGCACGTCGTGTTCGTCGGACGACACACGTTCTACGGCGCAGGCCCCGAGGCCGCGCTCTATCACAAGGAAGAAGAGCCGCCCCTCGCGCTCGCGTCGTTCCCCGAGCTCGCCGATCTCGTCGCCGCCGATCTCTTCGCGTCGAACGCGCTCTGGCGCTTCCCGCAGATGGCGACGACGGTGCTCCGCATGGTCTACACGCTCGGCCCGACGGGACACGGCACGCTCGCGGGGTTCCTCAGGGGCAAGCGCGTCCCGACGGTGCTCGGCTTCGACCCGCTCTTCCAGTTCATGCACGAGGACGACGTCGTCACCGCGCTCGAGACCGCGCTCGAGAAGAAGCCGCGCGGCGTCTTCAACGTCGCGGGCCCGTCGCCGCTACCGTTCTCGAAGATCGTCGAGCGCGCGGGGCGCTCGCGCGTGCCACTCCCGGAGCCGATCCTCCGCGGGATCCTCGGGCGCTTCGGTCTGCCGCGGCTGGCGCGCGGCGCGATCGAGCACTTGAAGCACCCCGTCGTGATCGACGACAGCGCGTTCCGTGCGGCGACCGGGTTCGCGCATCGCATCGACGAGCTCACCGCCGTGGATGCGTATCGCCGCGCCTTCCCCGTCTCGTCGAAGGGCGAGGGAGAGCACTCGGCGATACGCATGCCGCCGGGATGAGCCTCGTCAGCAGCCGGTGCAGGTCGAGCCCGTCAGCATCCGGTGCACGCGGCCGGGGTCCCTCGGTACTGACCGGTCGTGAGGAACCATTGCTTCTGACCGGCCGTCCCGGTCGCCGTGCTGGTCTGCTCGTTCACGTGGTAGTGGTACGTGGGCGTCGCGCTGTGCGCCGTCGCGCCGGTGTGGCCGCCGTAGGCGTCGAGCGTCGGCATCGAGCCGTCCTGATCCCTGCGCCCGTAGATGGGATATCCGTCGCGCATGACGCCGATGAAGCGCGCGTCGTCGTAGGAGATCGAATAGGGCTCACCGTGATAGTGATAGACGCCGGTCATCTGCGGGTGCGCGCCGCAGCGGTCGAAGGTGCGCGCCTCGGTGAAGATGTCGTCGCCCGGCGCAGCGAAGTTGCCGAAGATGACGACGCCGTTGAGCGCGACGCCGACGATCGCCGAGCCCCTCATCGTCTGCGCCGCGGTGGTCGGAGTCTTCGGCAGCTGCATCGCGTACGGCTTGGCGACGATCTGGTTCGGGTTCTGGATCCCGCCGGAATACACCTCGTAGCAGGGGTCGCTGCCGGGGAAGTAGTTGCTCTCGTAGTCCGGCCGGTTGTCCCCCTCCGCGCGCACGTTCGCGCCGTCGACGGTGAGCGTCACGCGACAGGAGAGCTCGAGCCAGAACCCCGAGAGCCCCTGCGCGGTACGGGCGGCAGCGCACGAGGAGGTGTCGCGCGCGAGCACCGCGCAGCCGGACGGCGACGTCACCGAGCCCGTGGACGTGTTCGCCGCCAGCGTGCATCCGGACGCATCGACCGGCGTAGTCTCGCCGAGGTTCCCGTCGCCAGCCGTGCCGCTGTCCGACATCGTCTCGGAGCGGGCGTCCGGCGGCACGGCCGCGGAGGTCTCGGACGAGCCGCACCCGACGACGAACAGCGAGAACCAGGCGAAGGAGCGCAGGGACATGCCGATAGCATGGTCGCGGCGAGCCCGAGCCGCGAGGACCACGGCGGCCACATCCGATGACCGAACGCGCCACGGGCAACGTTTTGCCGGCTGGAGCGTCGATCGCTTCCGTCGGGAACGATCGCATCCCGACCGCGAACTTTTCGAGGCTCAGAGGTCGATTGTCGATGAAATTGTTCTTGCCGCTCGTGGTCGCCCTCGCGCTTTCGACCAAGGCGGAGACGCTCTACGCCGCCGAGCACGCCGCCGCGACGAAGACCGAGAGTACCGAGCCGGAGACCAGGCGCGTCGAGTGGAGGCCGGAGTGGCGGCGCGTGTCGGGTTGGGAGGTCGCGGGCAGCGTGACGCTCGGCGCCTCGATCGGCGCGATCATCCTCTTCGCCGACGAAGGAGAGCCGAAGTGGAAGGCCGGGGGGTTCATCGACGATCCGGTTCGCGACACCCTGCGCGCCGAGACCCACCAGGGGCGGAAGCGCGCACAGATCATCGGCGACATGACGTACTACGGCGCCCTCGCCTATCCGATCGTCGTCGACGTCGTCGCGACGGCGTGGATCGGCCACGGCAAGAGCGACGTCGCTGGGCAGATGCTGCTGATGGATCTCGAGGCGATGTCGGTGAGCGGCTTCCTCAGCTTCGTGAGCAACGCGCTCATCCGCCGGCAGCGTCCCTACGTCCGTGAGTGCAACAAGCCAGAGGATCAGGTGTTCCCCGACTGCAAGCTCGGCGGACAGTCCGAGGGGTTCTTCAGCGGTCACACCGCGATCGCAGCGACGACCGCCGGCCTCACCTGCGCGCATCACGCAGCGCTCCCGCTCTACGGCGGCGGCATCGGCGACACGATGGCGTGCATCGGGACGATCGCGGGCGCCGTCGTCACGGGGTACACGCGCCTCATCGCCGACAAGCACTACCTCCTCGACGTCGTGGTCGGCTTCGGCCTCGGCTTCCCCATCGGCTACGGCTTCGCGCGCTACCACTACGCCCATCCCTCGCCGAAACAAGCAGCCGGGAAGGCCTCGACGTGGAGCACCGCGCGTCTCGTGCCGAACCTCGGCCTCGATCGCTTCGGCTTCTCGTTGGTCGGACCGATCTAGATTCTCTCGAACAGCGGGATCGGATTGAACACGGAGGCGCGGAGGCGCGGAGATCTGTGAGGTGCTGCCGCGCGCTCCGCACCGAGCTGTCGCCGCGAATGCGAGCCGTGGACTGCGAAGCGAAGCCTCGAAGGATCACGATCGGCAGACCTCTGGAACCTCCGCGCCTCCGTGCCTCCGTGTTCAATCGATCAGTCGGCGTCAGAAGGATAGGCTGCGACTCGTGAGCTACGCCTATCCGCGCGTTCTCCGTGACGAGGTGCTGGCGCATGCGATCGCGAGCATCGAGCGGTTCGTGCCGGCGGGGGCGGAGCCGCTCGTCCCCTTCGCGGACGCGACCGATATCCCCGTCGCCTTTCGCTTCCCGTCTCCGCACGGGATGCTGCGCGCGCTCGACGGAGATTTCGTCCTCACCCCTCCGGGCGTCGAGTCCGCGTTCCTCGGGGACCTCGACGAAGGTTTCGCGTGGGGCGGCGTCGCGGAGTTCGGGACCGTCGCGTTGCTCGACCCGGTCGCGCTCTCGCCGTATCGCGTTCGGGTGCGCCCAGGATGGCTCGTGTGCGACGGCGCGCAGCTCGTCCCGCGCGACGCGTCCGTGTTCGTTCGCGACCGCGCGATGGCGACCCGTCTGGCGGCCGGGATGAGCCGCGTGGATGCGATCGACGCCATCGGTCGTCCCGAGTGGGAGGAGACCATGGGCGAGCACCGCGCGCGCGCCGAGGAGTACGTCGCGATGCTCCCCGCGCTCGACGCAAAGTGTCGAGAGCTCACGGTGCTCGCGCGAGCGCGTCCCGACGGGGTGCGCGCTCGACTCGGTGCGATCGGCCTCGGGCTCGACGTCCTCGATGGACCCCTCTTCGTACTCTCGGCGGCGCAACGCCGGGCGCTCTCGGAGCTCTGAGTCGGCGCCACTACCTCGCCGTCGTCGCCGCGCGGCCGCCGGTCCGCGCTGCTTCGTGTCGGGTCGGACCGTCAGCGGAAGCCGGACGACGAACCGCCGTGGGAGTCGCGGACTTTGTGTTCGTCGGATCACGCATCGCGCAGCGAGCGCGCGACTCGGACGTCAGCGTTGCGGCTCGGCCGAAAGCAGAGCTCGAAGACGCAATGGCCGGGACGCTGTGCACGGGATAGGCGCGCGCTCGCGTTACGGTCGGGCCGATCGTCCGCGACCATGCATGCAGCAATCACACTGTGCATTTTCTTCGTCAGACGGGCGCGCGCGCGTCGCACCATCCGACTCGAACTGTGATGCTCGAGCTGTCGGGCGCAGCGATCGCGCAGTACGCTTCGATGATGACCGCGCAAGCACCCCTTCGAGCCGCGAGCATCGCCGGCGGGCGATTCGATCGATTCTTCCACACGTGCGCATTCGTTCGCAGCCGCGAGGAAGAGTACGAAGTCGTCGGTCCGTTCGTGTCCGAGGCGTTCGCCTGGGGGGAGAAGGCACTCTACATCGTCGATCCGAAGCTCGCGGCCGAGCATCCCGAGCGCCTCGCGCTCGGAGGTGTCCTTCCGCCGAAGCCGTCGCAGCTCGCCGTCCTGACTTGGGAGGAGACGTACCTGCGCAACGGCGCGTTCGACAAGGACATGATGCTCGAGACCGTGACGACGGCCATCGGAGCCGGTGAAGCCGAGGGCTTCGCGCGATCACGGATCATCGGCCAGATGGGGTGGGCGCTCGAGGACAAGCCGGGCTCCGATCAGCTCCTCGAATACGAGGTGCAGGTGAACGAGGTGCTCGCGCGGACGCGAAATCCCGCGGTGTGCGTCTACGATCTGAACAAACTCTCGGGTTCCATGATGATGGACCTGATGCGCGTGCACCCGATGTCGATCGTCGGCGGCGTTCTCTACGAGAATCCGTTCTACGTCGCGTCCGACAAGATGCTCGCGGAGCTGCGCTCCCGTAAACGCATGCACTGACCTCCGGCCCATGCGTGACGACGAGGACATGGTGGCGCTGCTCGCGGAGCGCGACGAGCTGAACGAATGCCTCGGAAAGCTGGTCGGTC
>JBKJQC010000269.1:0-11488 GCA_046593995.1 Polyangiales bacterium | reverse complement strand
GCGCGGCGTTCGAGACGTACCAGTTGCCGCGGGTCCGCACCGACGACCAGGTCGAAGTGCCGGCGGTCGCGCTCTCGAAGCCGCCGTTGGCAAGCAGGGTTCCGGTCCCGTGCGAGAACACCGCGTCGGTGTGACCACCGAAGTTCGTCGTCCAGTACCACTTGTACGTCGACGTCTCGCTGTACGCGCGGCCGATGCCGATGACGGTGAAGTCGCCGAGCATGTTCACGCGGTGGCCGGCGGAGTCGCGCCACTGGATGAACGTGGCGTGCGCGTCGGCCTTGCCGGCGGCGATGTTCTCCGCCATCCCGGTGGCGTAGGTGTACCCCGCGCGCTTCATCCGCGTGAACGGGTCGGTCCCGTCGAGGCTGTTGTGCGAAAAGTAATTCTTCGCCGCCATATCGGCCGAGTGCGCGTGCGCCGCGCGGGTGAGCGCAACGCTGATGCGCAACGCCGGCTTGCCGTTCGCTTTCCGGTACGTGTTGATCTCGGTGAGGAACGCCGCCTCCTCGGCGTCGATCAGGCCGCTCGAGCTCGCGGCTTGCACCGTCTCGGCCGCGCGCTCGTCGCCCTCGCCGGCCTCCGCGCTCGGATCGTCGGCGAGGTTCGGATCGCCATGATCGTCCTCCCCCTCGAGGTCAGCCTCTCCCTCGACGGGCGAAACACACGCGACGCCGGAGACGGCGAGGAGCGAGAGCAGGACAGCGAGCGACGAACGCATGCCCGGCTCCACGCACGGACGGTGCCACTCCGAAGCGGCCGCGATCCTCGCGTGTTCTCGCGCGAACGTGAGGACTGGAGGGCGCTTTGCCTCGGAACCGTCATTCTCAGGCGACTTCTGAGTCATCGCCAAGAGACGCCTCAAAAGTCCTACCCGATCTGGGCGTGAAGTCGCGCACCTCAAGGCACCACCGCCTGCCGCCACGGTCCGCCCGCGCGCCCTCGGCTAGCCCCCGCCGACCGCCTGTCCCCAAGCCGCCTTCTTGATGGCATCGTGATCCGGCGGCGCTCTCGGGTCGCCTCAGTCCTCGCTCCTTACCGTCGCCGGAGCATCATCCGGACCTTCTGGTTGACGTTGACGGTATTCACTCCCTCGGTTGCGAGGTTCGAGAAGGCCGCGAGCAGGGCCTGCTCCCGGACGTCGAAGCCCGGCGCCTGCGGGCCAGCGACGGGGCCGATGCCGGGGTCGATGGTGCCGGGGCTGGAGCCACCCGTGAACGACCCGACGCCCGGAGTGACCCTCGTGCTGTTTTCGTCTTCGAAGCGGTAGACGTACTGACCCCGGATCTGCTGCTTGAGCGACTCCAAGGCACCGAAGCCCGCTACGGCGCTCGTGCCGTCGCTGGTGTTCAACTGCTTGATCGGGTCCCACAGCGGATCGACGATGTTGATGCCACCGGCATAGGAGCCGGCACCTTGGCCTTGAGCATCGGTATTGCTCGGGTCCTCGTCCCAGCCGGGGTCCGAAGCCGGCGAGCGGAAACCGCCACGCTCCGCGAGAGCGCGCTCCATCTGCCACGCGATTCGTGCGTCGATAAGGGGCTCACCGCTAGTCGCCAACGAGGAATCGTCACCGAGCGGGCTCGTGCGCTTGTCTTTCGAGTGGTCGACGGTTTTTCCGTTGACAATCTCAATCGTCGTGCCGCCGACGCCGAGGCCACCACCGGGTGCCTCTGCCCCCGTGATCCATTCACCGTTCTGCGACAGGGTGGCGATGCTGTCCGAGAGATCCGTGCTGCCGCCACCACCACCGCCATCCCCGTAGTTTACTCCCGGCATCATGCCGCTAGGGTCGACGGAAGTCCCGCTGTGGCCAGATCCGCCCGCACCCGAGCCGCCACTGTTCGGGTCACCAGCGAAGCTGCCGGCGCTCGATCCCTGGATCCTCGGGCCGAACCCCCTGTTGGCCGCTTGACCAAGTAGATCCTGAATGGGTCCACCACCGAGCAGCCCGTCCGTCCACGAGCCACCGAGGCCACCGAGAAGTCCGTCGATGATTCCCAGCTCACCAAACGGATCGTTGGGGCCGCCGGGCTTGAACGATCCTGGCGGTCCGAGCCCCGGAAAAATCCCAGGGTTTGCCCGGATGATAGTCGGTATCTTCGGGCGCACCGTTCCGGGCGACGAGCCCGGCGCCGCGCCGCTGAAGTCGAGATCCGGGTCCGGCGTAAGCTCCCACTCGGGCGGAGCAAGCCCAGGAACGAACTCGAACTCGACATACCACAGTACAGCGTTACCCGTTGCAGTCGTTACCCCGACAGACACGCGATAGAATGAGACACCTCCATGTTTCACTCCTTCGATGCTGATGACGCGGTCGGTGCCATCGAATACCTGAACGTTCCCGTTGTACTTCACCTCCAACGTCGACCGCGAAGCCGCCCAGTAGTTTCTTCCCGTGCTCTCGTCGTATTCTCCCAGCCACATGGCGCCTCCTACCCGGATCTTCGCTGTGCTCGTCGCCAGCGCGCTCTCGTCGTGTGCCAAGCACCCCGTCGAGGCGTCGCCTCCAACCCTGCCACCCGTGAATGAAGGTCAGATCCTCGAAAGCTTAGCGCACGAACTCGAACCATGTTTCAGCGTGCGCGAGGCGGAGTCAACATTCTCGATTACCGTGGAGCCAACGGGGCAAATGGCACACATCGTTCTGGATTGTATCAGCGAAGGCCACGACGCAATGTGTCTCCGGAGTCGCGTGTCTGCGACGCGGGCGCCTCCGTTCGCTGGTGGAGCGATCTCGTTGAAGCTGTGGGCAACGCATCGAACTCCTGGTCAGACCGGCGCGTTCGCCAAGTTACGCCTCGTGAAGAACGAAGACTATTTTCGGATGTTCAAGACAAGAGCGACGATCGGCTGCAAGTCGTCATGGTAGTTCTTTGACGCATTGCGTTCGCCCGCGGGAATCACTGTCGTCCCGCCCGCGCGTCCGTCGAACGTGAACACGGCTTTTGGAATCCAATCTAGGTTCGCCCACGCTCCGTCCTTCCCTCGCTCCGGTGGCAGTCGCGCTAGCGAGCCTATGGGCGGCGTCGGCGCGGTCAAGCGGAAAGCTGAGGACGTTGCGATAATCTGGAAAAAGCGATCTGGGCTCGAAGAGTTTCGGACCGGGACACGGATGGTGCCGGATGCGGACACTCATAGAGGCAGAGTCCTAGCCTTCGCCCAACCCCTCGACGACCGTCAGCGGGAATCGGCCCTGCTTCGCGTCCGGCCAGGTCTTGACTGTGCCGTCCGCGAACTCGACTCTCGACCTGCGCGACGTACTCGCTGACCGCGAGGGCGTCGGTCTCGGCCGCGGTCAGCGTGAACGTCCACATACCGGGCCTACCTCTGACGCTCCCGTGACGAATTCAACCTAGGGGTTGAATTTTCCGCAGTCGTCAGAGATTCGAGGCAGAGGTAGTTCTTTCGGCAAACTTACGGATCAGAGGTCGCCTTTTGGGCAAAGCCCCTGGAGGGCGCGCTGTGTCCCATGCGAGTGACCCCGCCGTCGGCGGCTCTCGCGGGTGCCGTTCAGCTCAGTGGTTCCATGGAGAGCGCGCGAACTCCGAGGTCAAACAGAACGCCACGTGGACGTTCGCCTTCGGCGGAGCGCAAGCCACGCGACTGCGAAGAACGCCCCGACACAACCGCTCGACGTGCGGGAGGTCGTGCAGCCTGCGCTCGTCGGCCCGGGCTCCCCTCCGGCAACGCAGATCTTGCTCGAGACGTCGCAGACGAACTGTGCGGCGCAATCGGCGGAGCTCCCGCAGGTCGACAGGCACTCCCCGGCGGCGCCGCATGCATAGGGGGCGCATGCACGTGGGGCTCCTTCGAGGTCGATCGCGGTCGCCCGATCCTCCGAGCAGTGCGCGGCGCCGACGCACGCTCCGCTTTTGCATCGATAGCCGGACGCACAGTTCGCGTCGTTGCCGCAGCTCGGGAGGCATCCGCCCTCCACGCATGCGTACGGCACGCAGGAGGTCGGCGTGGGCGCGCGGCATCCGCCGGCGCCGTCGCAGGTCGACGCGGCCGTGAAGGAGCTCTCGTGGCACGAAGGCGCCTTGCACATCACGTTCGGACCGGCTGCGAAGCCGACGCAGCTCGTCGTGTCTCGCGCTCCGTCACAGGTACGGACCCCGCACGACGTCGCCGCCGGATCGCCGGACTCTCGGGCGCACGCAGGACGCGCGCCGTGCGGCGCACCGGCTACCGGCCGGCAGGTCCCGAGCATGCCGCTGGTGTCGCACGCCTCGCACTGTACGTCGCACGCGCGATCGCAGCACACTCCATCTACGCAGTGACCCTTGGCGCACTGCGCGTCGATGCTGCACGCGCCGCCGTCGTTCTTCCGGCATGTCCCAGGACCGGCGGGTGCGTTGCACGTCGAACCGGCGTCGCAGGCGGCCGAGCCGCAGCACGCGCCGTCGACGCACGCGAGCGGCGCGCTGCACTCCGCGTTGCTCGCGCACGACTTGCCGAGACCCGACACCGCGACACACGTTGCGGTGGGCGTCCCCGGTTTGCACCAGTGGCCGGGCGCGCAATGAGCATCGCTGGTGCACGAGGTGCGACACTCGCTGCCGTCGCACGTGTAAGCGTCGCACGACTTGGTCGACGTCGCCGGACACACCCCTTGCGTGCAGACCGAGAACGCCGTCGCGATGCCGGCAGTACAGCCGGGGCTGGCGCACCCCCACGTGGGGTAGGCGCACGCCGTGCTCATGCCGTCACATCTCGCTCCGCAGTCGGTTCCCGAGCCCGTGCCGGTGCACGCAGGCCTCCCACCGACGGGCGCGTCTTTGACGAGGTGGCACTTGCCTCCGTCGCACGCTTCGCACTGGCCGGTGCACGCGGTGTCGCAGCACACGCCGTCGGCGCAGAAGCCGCTCCCGCAGTCGGTCGGGGCCTTGCACGTCGCGCCGAGCGTCGCGCGCGCGACGCACACGCCGGCGAGGCAGCCGAAGCCGGTCGCGCAGGCGGTGTCGGAGGTGCAGCTCGTATTGCACGCGCCCGCGCGGCAGAGGTATGCGCCACACGTTCGACCGGTCTTTGGAGCGCCGTCGAGGCCGGTGCAGGTGCCGGTCGAGCAAGCCTCGCACGGACCGGTGCAGGCTCGATTGCAGCAGATCCCGTCGGCGCAGAACCCACTCGCGCACTCCGCCGACGACGCGCAGCTGCTGCCCGCGGCGACGGGCGCGAGGATCTCGCTGACGTTGTTGTCGCCCCCGGCGACGAGCACACGATCGCCCGAGAGGACCGTCGCGGCGCCCTCTAGGTGGAATGCGGCGAGGCCGGTGGCCGCGATCCAGGCGCGCGTCGCGAACGACCAGGCCTGCGACGTGGAGCCGGCGAGGGTGTGCGCAGCGGTGCTGGTCGTGACCAGAATCGTGCGGGCCGGGAGCGTGGGGAGCGTGGCGCTCTTCCACGTGTCCGTCGCCGCGTCGTACACCTCGGTCGTCGAGTAGTTGTCGACGGGCGCGCCCGAGGCATAGCGAGCGCCGCCTGCGAGGAGCGCTCCGCCCGGCACCGCCACCATGTTGAACAGGCTCCGCGGCGAAGACAGCGGGGCAGCCGCCTTCCAGCTCGCCGTCGATGGATCGTAGAGCTCGCACGACGACAGGCTCGCCTTCGAGATTCCCGCGTTCCCGCCGCAGACCAACACCCGCCCCGATGAGAGGAGCACCGCCGCGTGATCGGTCCGCGGAATCGACGCGGGAGTCGTCGCCGTCCACGTGCCCGCGCTCGGATCGTAGAGGCTCGCCGCGGTGTTGCCGCTGTACGCGCCGCCAGAGAAGAAGACCTTCCCGCTCGCCAACGCCACGGGCGGAGCGAAGCGGTGTTCGTCGTCGAAGGCGGTCGTCGCGCCGACGGTCCACGCACGCGTCGTCGCATCGAACTGGGCGGGGCCGAATGTCCCCCCCTCCCGGAACCCGCCGTGCAGGAGCACCACGCCCGACGGGAGCCGCACGACGCGATGTCCGTACACGGTGCCGGGCAGGCTCGCGGTCGAGGACCAGGTGTTTTCGGCGACGTCGTAGAGCTCGCAGCTGGAGAGCCGCGCCGCGCCCGAGATCCCCCCGACGGCGAGCGCGCGCTCCGGCGTTCCTCCGAGCGTCGTGAGCGTGAAGCTGGTGCGCGCGACGGACATCGGCGCCTTCGTGGTCCACGAAGGATCGACCGCGATGGGATACTCCAAGCCGCGATCGTCGAGCCGGAGCTCCAGCAGGTAGCCGTCGTCGTGGCGATCGAGCGCGACGCTGACCTCACGACGCGTGCCGCGCGCGTCGACCGCGAACGGCGGCGCCGCGGCTACTGCAACGCGACCGCGCGCGTCGATGGCCTCGACGCGCCCCTCGCGGACGCGCATCGCGGCGATCGCCGAGCCTGCGACGATCGCGTAGCGCGCGAGCGTCGCGGCACCGAACCGTCGCAGGATGCGGACCTCCTCGACGCCTCCGGAGGTCGGCAGCAGCACCACGTCGATGCCGGGCGCCGCGTCGAGAAAGGTCGTCGCGCCGGCGGCGTGCGTCGCCTGCACGTCACGCGGGACGTCGGCGAGCACTTCGATCCACGCGCCAGTCGAGCCGTCGCCCACGTGCAGCGGCGCGCGCGCCGTCGCGGGCAACGCGACGTGCGGGCTGATGGAGACGGTGACCAGCGAGGGGGCGATGGGGTGCGCCCGCAGCGCGGCGATCGCTCGGTTCTCCATCACACCCCCCTCGCCCCCCCGCTCGACCGAGGATGGCGCGCACCCGAGCAGGAGAGAGGCGCCGGCGATCGTCGAGAGGGTGCACGTCAGGGCGAAGAGGCGAAGGCGCATGACGACGGGCCATGAGCACGGCGCGTGCCCGCCGAGACATGCTTGCAGCGCCGACGCGAGGGGCGATCGCGAAGATCGCCCCGGCGATCTCCGCGATCACGGCATGATCACGGCGCGATCAGGGCGCGATGCAATGATGGAAGACGATCTCCTTCGGCGTGAGGCCGGGAGGATGCACGAAGCGGAGCTCCCCTTCGCACCGCTGCCCCTTCGGGCAGTCGTCGGCCGTCGCGCACAGGCGCCACTGGTCCTCGCCCGTCGTCCAGCGGCACGTCGTCGTGCAGTCCGAGCGGCGCGGCTCTCGGTCGCCCGAGTCGTACATCCAGTCCTCGACGATGCAGCACTGTTCCCCCTCGACGCAGGTCGCGGAGCGGGCGCACCCCCAGTTGAAGATCGTATCGGGCGGAGGACACGACTCGCCGAGCGCCACGCAGGTCGCCGCGGTGCCGTAGTGCTCGCAGCAGCGCTTCCCTGCGCCGAGGCACGCGTAGCACGCCGGGCTCCCGCCGCCGTCGGGGAGGGGGCCCGCGTCCCGGCTCCCTGCGTCGAGATCGATCTCGAGAGTGTCCGTGTCGATCGCGCTGGCGTCGCTGGGTGCGGTGTCTTGGCCGGCGTTCCCCCCGTCCATCGAGCGCGAGGGGCCCTCGAGACCGTCGAGCGAGACCAAGAGCCCGCAGCCCGCGAGCGCGACCGAGCTCACGACGAAGAGGGCGGCTCCGAGACGCGTCACCACCACAGCATGAGCTGCAGGAAGCGCGCCGTCACTCGCCACGTTGGCGCGCGCGGATGATCTGGAACCAACGCCGCGCGATCCCGGCTGCTGCGGCGGCCGCGCGCACGTTGCCGTCGTGCCGATCGAGCATGGCCGCGAGATAGCGCCGCTCGAAGCGCTCGACCACGCGCCTCCGCGCCTCGGTGAGCGGAAGCGCCGCGGCGATCACCTGTGCAGCCTCTGCGTCGAGCGCATGGCTCTCGTCACCTCCGCTCTCGCGACCACCCGCCGTGAGCAGCGACGCGGTGACCGACCGGGGAGAGGGTTCGCTCGCAGGCGCCGGATCGATCGCGAGATCGCCGAGCGCTGCGTGACGCGCGACCGCGTTGACCAACTCGCGGACGTTCCCCGGCCACTCGTAGGCCACGAGCTGGTGGCGGAGCGCCTCGGGCATGGGCCGGTCGCCGGCCTGCGTGCGCCACATCCGCTCGGCGAGCCAGGTGACGTCGCCGCTTCGCTTGCGCAACGCCGGGAGCTCGACGCGCGCGACGGCCAGTCGATAGAAGAGGTCGTCGCGGAAGCGCCCCGCCTGCACCTCGCGGTCGAGATCGCGTCGCGTCGCTGCCAGCACGCGGACGTCGACCTTGATCCACTTGTCGCCGCCGACCCGCTGCACCTCGGCGCGCTCGATTGCGCGGAGGAGCTTCGCCTGCAGAGGCAGCTCGAGATCGCCGATCTCGTCGACGAGCAGGGTCCCGCCGTGGGCCTGCTCGAACACGCCCTTCCGCTGCTGCACCGCGCCGGTGAACGCGCCGCGCTCGTGGCCGAAGAGCGCGGACTCGATGAGATCGGGCGAGACGGCCGTGCAGTCGAAGACCACGAAGGGGCCATTGGCGCGCGGTCCGGCGTCGTGGAGCGACTCGGCGAGCACTTCTTTGCCCGTGCCGGTCTCCCCCTCGATCACGCACGGCACGTGTGACGCGGCGACCCGGTGCAGCAGCGGGTAGAGCCGCTGCATCGCGCGACTCCTGCCGAGGATCCTGCCGAAGCTCTCGGCGTCGCTCTTCACCGGCGGTCTGCCGTGATCGACCGCGGTGACCGCCAGGATGGTCGATCCGAGCGCGAGCCGCTCGCCGCCTCGAAGCGAGACGTCGCGCACGCGCACGCCCTGGAACACGGTGCCGTTGGTCGATCCGAGATCGATCACGCGCAGCGTGCCGTCCTCGAGCTCGAGCGAGAGATGCCGACGGGAGACCTGCGGATCGGTGAGACGGAGCCCGGCCGCGGGGCCCTGTCCGACGAGCAGCGGCGATTCGAGCGCGGCGTCGACGAGCGCGCGCGCGGAGACGTCGGGACCGGCGACCACCTCGACGACGAACGCAGCCGGCGCGCTCTGCCTCGCAGCCTGTGGCTGCTTCGACTCCGTCTGCTCGCGCGTCGTCACCGGCTGCTAGCATAGGCGACGTTGGCAGCGCCTCGGAACGTCGGCCGCTACGAGCTCCACGGGGAGATCGCGGCCGGGGGAACCGCCACCGTGCACATCGGGCGACTGCGCGGCGATGCTGGTTTCTCTCGAACCGTCGCGATCAAGCGGCTGCACGCGGCGCTCGCGCACGACCCCGACTTCGCGGCGATGCTCGTCGACGAGGGGCGGCTCTCTGCGCGCATCCGTCACCCGAACGTGGTGGCCGTCCTCGATGTCGTCGCGATGCCGGGCGAGCTCTTGCTCGTGATGGATCTCGTCGACGGCGACTCCCTCTCGCGGCTCGTGCGCGAGGACGGCGAGGCCTCGGGCAAGGTGCGCGTGCCTCCGCCCGTTGCCGCGGCGATCCTCGTCGACGCGCTGCACGGGCTGCACGCCGCGCACGAGGCGAAGGACGAGCAGGGGCGCTCCCTCGGCATCGTCCACCGCGACATGTCGCCGCAGAATGTCCTCGTCGGTCGCGACGGCATCGCGCGCATCGTCGACTTCGGGATCGCAAAGGCGGTCACGCGCTCGCAGATCACGCGCGAGGGCGTGCTCAAGGGAAAGTACGCGTACATGGCACCGGAGCAACTCGCGGGGCTCGTTCTCGGTACAGGGCTCGGCACAGAGCTCGGCACAGGGCTCGGCGGGGAGCGCGGGCTGATGGACGTCGATCGCAGGACGGACATCTACGCCGCGGGAATCGTGCTCTGGGAGTCGTTGGTCGGGACGCGGCTCTTCGAGGCGGACGACGAGGGTACGCTCCTCGGCAAGGTCGCCGCCGCGCGGATCACGCCGCCAGGTCTGCTCGCGCCGGAGGCCACGGTCCTCGAGGCCGTGACGATGAAGGCGCTCGCGCGCGACCCCGATCAGCGCTTCGCGACGGCCGCGGAGATGGCGGACGCGATCGAGCGGGCGCTTCCGCCGGCGCGTCGGGCGGAGGTCGCCGCGTGGGTCGAGGCGCGCGCGGCCACCGTGCTCGACGCGCGCGCGGAGCTCGTGTCTGCCGCGGAGAAGGGGCGCGCGCGGCACGCGACCGACGAGGTGATCACGCTCGCGGAGGCGCCGCCCCAGAAGTCCTCGAGCAAGCGCGCGCACGCATGGTGGTTGCTGCTCCTCGTGATCCCCCTCCTCGGCACGATTCCCTTCGTGTTACGTGGCTATCGCATGGAGCGAATCGAGCGCGGCGAGCGCGTGGACGGGCCGTCCGTCGCGACGTCTGCCTCGTCCAGCGCCGATCCCGCATCGGGCACGGGCGCGACGTCGTCCGTGCCCGTGATCCCGTCGCCTGCGCTCGCGCCTTCCTTCGTGCCGAGCGCGAAGCCGCGACCCATCCCGACCACGTCGCCGAAGACGAGCGCGTCCTCGAAGCCGAGCGCACCGCCGAAATCGACCGCCGGGTGCGAGCCGCCCTGGACGATCGACGCGCAAGGGAAGAAGATCTTCCGCGTAGAGTGTCTCTGATTCGCACGCTGCCGCTCGCGCTGGTGTTCGCGGCGCTCGTGACGTCCGTGGTGGATGCGCGCGCGGACGACAAGCAGGCCTGCGTCGCGGCCTCGACGAACGGGCAGCAGCACCGGCTCGACGGCAAGCTGCTCGCCGCGCGCGCCTCGTTCACCGCGTGCACGCAGTCGAGCTGCCCGAGCGTAGTGCGGTCCGCGTGCGCGGAGTGGCTGACCGCGCTCGACAAGAGCATCCCCTCGATCGTCGTCGTCGCGCGCGATCCCCTCGGCAAGGACGTGCCGGTGACGCGCGTCACGGTGAACGGCGCACCGGTCGACGTAGGCCGCGTGATCGATCTCGATCCTGGCGAGCACGTGGTCGCCGTCGAGACGAAGACCGGCGCGAAGGGGGCCGAGACGGTGAAGGTCGCCGAGTCCGAGAAGAACCGCCTCGTGGTGATCGCGATCGTCCCACTGACGCCCGTGATGAAGCCAATTCCCCCGCCCTCTCGGCCGAACGCGACGGTCACGCGCGGACCCTGGCCGTGGATCTTCGGCGGCATCGGCGTGATCGGCATCGCGTCGGCCGCAGGGTTCGGCGCGGCGGCGTACTACCAGGTCCGCGATCTCCGCGCGACCTGCGCGGGGAGTTGCTCACACGACGACGTCCGCTCCGTGCGCACCAAGCTCGTCGTGTCCGACCTGTCGCTCGGCGTCGGCGTCGTGGCCGCGGCGATCTCGACGTATCTCTTCCTGCGTACCCCAGGTAGCGTGCGGGTCGAGAGCGGTCCCGGCATCGCCGGTCTCTCACTGGTGACGTCCTTCTAAATGACCGAGCGTGACTCTCGAACGCTCGGATCGAACACGGAGGCGCGGAGGCACGGAGGTCCGTGAAGTGCTGCCGCGCGCACTCAGCCGCGTCTCGCCGGCGATCGCATCGAGGAACGGAGTCTGGGGCCAGGCCTCGAAGCGTCGCGATCGGCAGACTCTCGAGCCTCCGTGCCTCCGTGCCTCCGTGTTCAATCGATCAGGTACGCCGAGTTCGAGAATCGAGGTCGCTGATTTAG
>JBKJQC010000010.1:0-3769 GCA_046593995.1 Polyangiales bacterium | reverse complement strand
AGCTCACCTACGGGCTCGAGCGCATCTCGATGTACCTGCAGGGCAAGGACAACATCTGGGACGTCGAGTTCGCGCCCGGCATCACCTATGGCGAGATCTACAAGCGCGCCGAGTGGGAGTGGTCCTCGTACAACTTCGAGGAGGCGGACGTCGAGGCGCACTTCAAGACGTTCGATCTGTGCGAGCGCGAGGTGAAGCGCCTGTTGTCACGCGGCGCGGCGCTCACGAAAGACAGCGGCGAGAAGGGCGAGGAGAAGATCGACGCGAAGTCCGCGCTCGTGCTCCCCGCCTACGACTTCGTCACCAAGGCCGCCCACGCCTTCAACGTGCTCGACGCGCGCGGTGCCATCGGCGTCACCGAACGACAGCGCTTCATCGGCCGCGTCCGCGCGCTCGCCCGCGCCGTCGCCGAGACCTACGTCGCGCAGCGCGAGGCGCTGGGATTCCCGCTCATCCGAAAGACCCCCGCCGCCGCCGAGTAGGTCTACGGTCCGCGGCCTCTCGACTCTATGACGACAGTGGCCTTGCCGACGGGTGTTCCCCGGCGCACACGTTCGCGGGAACACCGCCGACCGGTGTCGGGGTCGCCGCGTGCAACGAGGCGGCCCTCGACGACGACGAACAAAAACTCGCGAGCGCGCTCGAGGAGATCGAACGCGCTCGCGGGGCGTGAGATCTATTGCACCGGAATGGACTCGCAGAACTGCTGCGTGCAGACGCCGCCCGGTTCCACGCAGGTGCCGCAGCTCGAGTTGCAGCAGATCTGCCCCGCCGCGCAGGTCGTCGGGCCGCACGCGTCACCGGCCGGGGCCGAACTGCGAACGCACGCGCACGCCTTGTCGTCCCAGACGTAGCCCTCGACGCAGAGCGCGATCGACGTACACGTCGAAGGACAGTTGCCGAACGTCTCGCACATCTGAATGCAGGCCATCCCGGGGCGGCACTTGGTGCACTTGTATCGACACGAGCTCGCGCTGGCCGCCGCCTCGCTCTGTGAGGACGCGCCCTCGTCCGAGCTCTCGCTCGACACCGCACAACCGGCCAACGCCACACACGCAATCGCCGCGAAAATTCCCTGCCGCATGTCGAAACCCTCCGTGCCCAGCCATCCCTGTTCCGGACGAACAGGTCGGGGGGGGAGTAGTACAGAGTCTCACTCCAAGCAAGCAAGAGTGTTCGGCGCAAGCGGAAAATCTCGCTCGTGGTCAGGTCGCCTCGGACGGCAGCGAGATCGGGCACCCGTGCGAGCCGGTCTTCTCGGCGTACTGCTGGTGGTACTCCTCGGCCTTCCAGAACTTCGCGACCGGCTCGATCTTCGTCGCGTACTTGGTCTTCGCTTCGGCCTGCAGCTGATCGCGGACCGCGCTCGCCGTCTTCGCCGCGCGGATGGCGAGACCGCGGGTGATCACCATGGCTCGCGCGTTCTGCCCGAGCTCGAGACCGTCGACCGTACCGGCGACGCGCGGCGCGCGCTCGAATCGTGGGGCGTGAAGGCGCGCTTCCTCGTCGACAAGGAGGGGACGGGAAAGAGGGACGCCGGCGTGCAGACCCTCCCCGCGACGCTGGTGCTCGAATGGGCAAGGGGTGTTGACGTTGAGTGCGCCCGCGGGGGCGACCGCCGACGACGTGCTCGCGGCGGTGCCATGAGTCGCTGCGCCGGCTGAGGCAGAACGTCCCGTGATCCGGCTCGAGCCGCCTTGTACGTGAGCACGGCGACGTCGACACCTGAGCGCGACGCCTGGTTCACTTGGGCGAAGATCTGCTTGGTCACGTCGGCGTCGAAGAACGGCTCGCCGCACTGCTGGCAAACGAGGGCTGGCACGCCGCGGAGCACATACGTGTGGCCGTCGCGACCCACGGTGAACGTCGCCGTGCTTGCCTTCGCCTCGCCAGTCTTGCAGATGACGCACTTCATGGGTTCGTCCTTCTCCTGAAGGTAGCGTCCCACACGGCAACGTCCGGCTCATAGACCGTGACGACGACGGTTCGCTGGCCGGCCGGTCCGCGGCCAGACGACGTCGGTGCTGGCGTACGCGCGCATGCGCTCGCTCGAGAAGCGGACCATCAGCGCGTCGGCGAGGGCCTCGTTCCTGCTCGCGATGACCACGGCCGTGGGCTGGCCGCGCACGACATCCTTCGCGAACGAGGGACCGGAGAGATAGGCGAGCGAACGCACCGACTCCGGGAGCTCCTCTTCGAGGATCTCGCTCATCAACATCAGGCTGTCGTTCTCGATCCCCTTGGACGCGCTCAGGGGGGGGTGGGGGTAGGCATTCCAAGCGTCCTCGGCGGGTTGCAGGGGGTAGTTTCAATAACGACCGATTCGCGAAGCTCACTTCGCGCGCTCTCGAGAAGCCTCGAAAATCGGGGCGGAAACGGAGGGGCGTCTCTCGTGGCTACACTACGCGGACCATGCGCGTCTTCGCTCCCGACACGAAGGCGATCGGCCGCGCAGGACATGCGCTGTCATCTCTCGCCCAAGCGGGCCGAGCGCCAGCGCCCGAAGGTCCGATGCGCGCTCCCGATGAAGCTTCCGAAGCAACGACCGTCGAGCGGCGAGCGCGCGGCTGGCGGCGGCGGACGCTCCTCGGACTGTGCTTTGCGATGGTGAGCGCATGCTCGTCGAGCACCCATGTGTCACCGACGCGGACGGACGCAGGAACCGCTCCGCCGAAGCTGGGCGCCGTCGAGCGCTTCGCCGCGTTCGACGGCGGCGCGGTGCGGGGGCTCGCGCTCGGCGTGGGAGGGCTGTACGTCGCGACCGGCGCGGCGGTCCTCCGCGTCGACGCCACGGGTCGAGCCGTGAAACTCTCCGATCTCGCGGGCGCGGCCGGAATCGCGGTGCGTCCGGACGGCGAGCTACTGGTCAGTGGCGCGCCGGATGCGACAACCGCCGATCCGCGCGTCATCTGGCGCATCGGTGTCGACGGCGTGAGGACCATGCACGCGGACCGGAGCGGCTCGACGACGTTCGCGCGCATCGAGCACCTCGCGCTCGCACCGAGCGGCACGCTCTTCTTCACCGATGGGAGCTCGGTCTTCCGCGAGACGGCCGGCACCGTCTTGCCCGTGCCGGTGTACGCGCATCTTCCCGGCGCGCTGCGCTTCTCGGCCGACGGCGCGAGGCTCTACGTCGCGTCCGTGCCGATCAACGAGTTGGATCCTCGGGTCGTCTCGTTCGCGGTCCGCGCCGACGGATCTTTCGGTCCACGCACGTTCGCGTTCGGAAACGTTTTCCCCGTCGAGGACCTCGCGCCGAACGAGGACGGCACCTTGCACGTCGTCAATCACGAGCTCGGTGTGTTCAGCGGGGGCGACGGGGGGATCGACGACGGCGTTCCCCCCCGGTCACTGGGCATGCGCAACCCGGCGAGGATCGTCGCTGGCCAACGAGCGTTCGGTGAGGGGTGGCTGTATGTGGGGTCGAGCTCTGAGCCCGTCATCGCGCGCGTGTGGATCGGCACGGCCAGTCGCGACGCAGGACGCTGACGAGACCGGGCGCCCTCGTCGCCACTGGACGAGCGGATACTCCGGACGCGGAGATCACCTCCCCTCACCACGCCCGCGGCCGGTCTGGCAACAGCGCGTCGAGGTGGGCGTCGAGCTCGCGCGACAGCGCCGCGACGATGATCTCCGGTGCGGTGGCCTCGACCTGTGAGAGCCCACGATCGGCGTCGTTGGTAGCCGTCGTGCGAGATGCTCGGCCACACCGTCGGCCGCCTTGCCCCGACTCGCGCGCTCGGCCTTGAGCATCGCGATCGCGTCGACC
>JBKJQC010001254.1:0-20407 GCA_046593995.1 Polyangiales bacterium | reverse complement strand
ACGAACGCGCTCGCGGTCGAGGTCGCGAGCCCGCGCACACAGACGCGGTGCGCCGGGCCGAGCAGCACGACGCGCGTGATCGGTTCCTCCGCGGCGCGCAGCCGTGCGTACGCGCGCGCAGCGATCGGACCCGAGTAGCGATACCCCGCGTGCGGCGCGATCAACGCCTTTGGCGCGGGACCTGGGTCCGACACCGCCGCGAGCTGCCGCTCGACCTCGTCACGCAAGGCACGCGGGTCGCCCGGATAGAACGTGCCGGCCACGGCCGGAGGTCGCTCGAAATTCATCTCTTTCCTTGGAAGGTCTCTCGATGGCCGCGCTCGCGGAGAGGGTTGTAGTGGACGATCATCGTGGTGACCAAGTGAGGAAAAGCAATGGACACGCCCGACCCCGACATCGTGAACGGCCACCCCGGCCGTTACTTCACCGCACTCCCCGACGGCCGCATCCAGTGCGACGTCTGCCCCCGGCTCTGCCGTCTGCAGGACGGACAGCGCGGGCTCTGCTTCGTGCGCGCGCGGCACGAGAATCAGATCGTGCTCACGACCTACGGGCGCTCGAGCGGGTTCTGCGTCGATCCAGTCGAGAAGAAGCCGCTCGACCACTTCTACCCCGGCTCGTCGATCCTCAGCTTCGGCACCGCCGGTTGCAACCTCACCTGCAAGTTCTGTCAGAACTGGGACATCTCCAAGTCGCGCGAGATGGACACGCTCGCCGATCAAGCGTCGCCGGAGACGATCGCCAAGGCCGCCGCGGAGCTCGGGTGCAAGAGCGTCGCGTACACCTACAACGATCCGGTGATCTTCCTCGAGTACGCCGTCGACGTCGCGCAGGCCTGTCACGCGCGCGGCGTGAAGAACGTCGCCGTCACCGCGGGCTACATCGGCGCCGACGCACGTCGCGAGTTCTACCAGTACATGGACGCCGCGAACGTCGACCTCAAAGGGTTCACCGACCGCTTCTACGAGAAGATCTGCGGCGCCAAGCTCGGCAAGGTGCTCGAGACGCTGCTGTATCTGAAGCACGAGACGAAGTGCTGGTTCGAGCTCACGACGCTGCTCATCCCCGGCGAGAACGACTCGAGCGACGAGCTCGAGAGGATGACGTCGTGGGTCGCGCGCGAGCTCGGCCCCGACGTGCCCATGCACTTCACCGCGTTCCACCCCGACTACAAGATGCGGGACATCCCGCCCACGCCCCCGAGCACGCTGACCAGGGCGCGCGAGATCGCGCTGAAGAACGGCATCCGCTACGCGTACACCGGCAACGTGCACGACGGAGCGGGCGGCAGCACCTACTGCCACTCCTGCCACGCGACGCTGATCGAGCGCGACTGGTACCAGCTCGGGAAGTACGCGCTCGACGGCGAAGGTCGCTGCATCGCCTGCGGCACGCCGTGCGCGGGCGTGTTCGAAGCACGCGCGGGCGCATTCGGTCGGCGACGCGTCCCAGTTCGCCTCGCGACGTTCCGGTAGCGTGCTGGGGACACTTTTCGATTCCTTCCTCGGTTGGCCGAAGCGGCTGGCTCTCGTAAAGCCGATGGCGTGCGCTACGTTTCGGGAGTGCTCGCCTCCGCCGTCATCTCGAACTTCCGTTGCATCCGCGGCGCCACGATGACGTTCGCGCCCCTCACCGTGCTCGTAGGTGCGAACGGTTCAGGCAAGAGCAGCATCATCGATGCCCTCGATCCGCAGCACCGGCGAGGAAACGTCTCGACATGGCGTCGCGCAACGAGCGAGGGCTCGACCGTGGCGATCACGCTGACCAGCGGCCAGACGTTCCCTCATACGCCTGGACGACACGACCACGATCGCTACCAATTCCAAATCCTTCATCTAGAGCCCGGAAAGCTGAGGGAGCCGAACCAGGTCCGGCGGGCCGACAGTCTCGACCGCGACGGAGGGAACTTGGCGAACGTCTTCGCTTCCCTCACGCGGAAGCAGCAGGCCTCCCTCTCCAAAGCCCTCTGCGAGCTCGTGCCCACGTTTGCCGACGTGGACATCCAGCCGACGGCGACTCCAGGGATGCACTCCCTTCGATTTCAGGATCGCTGGTCTGCTGAGACTTGGTACTCGCCGGCGGAGGTGTCCGACGGCACCATGTTGCTGACGGCGTTCCTGACGCTTCAGTTCCAAGCTCAGCCGGTCGACGTGCTTGCGATCGAAGATCCGGAGCACGCGCTTCACCCGTACCTCCTTGGCCAACTCGTGAGCGTCCTGCGGCGGCTCGCCAATGGCGACTTGGGTGAGCGACCCATCCAGGTCATTCTGTCGACGCACTCGGCCGATCTTCTCGAGCACCTCTCTCCGGAAGAAGTTCGCTTCGTCTCGCGGCGGCCCGACACGGGCGAAGTCGTCGTTCGCGCGATCGACGCGTCGGCACCTCATTGGGAGAGCGCGTTCGACGAGTACAAGCGTTCCCTCGGCGACGCTTGGCTTTCGGGCGGGCTCGGCGGCGTCTGATGTCGCTACGCGTCGTACTCTACGCTGAAGGGGGCCGAGAAGTCGGTGGTGAGCGCGCGCCACGGACTCCAGGAGAACGGCTCGAGCCCGGTGACCTCGGGCCAGCGCATCTTCTCGTTCGGCGGCTGATCGCGGCGGAACGGGGACTGCCGGAGCCGGCGATTCTGTTCGAAGCTCCGCTCCGGCTCCAGGGCCGAGTGGCGCGCGGCGGCGCGCTTCACGAGCGCGACCACCTCCGCCGACTGTGTACCTGGCTCTTGCGCGAGCTTCAGCCGCAGCTCGTCATCGTCCTCGTCGATGCGGACGGAGAAACGGCGCGAGCGGCAAGACTTACGACGTATGTGGAGGGCCTGGCGTCAGCCCCGATCATCGCTGTCGCCAGGCAGGAGTTCGAGGCGTGGCTCGTGGCGGACACGCGTGCCGCATCCCAGGTGCTGGATTGTCCGTGCTCGCTCGATGGCGATCCCGAAGCACTCGAGCCTCGGGAAGCGAAGACAACGCTGACGACGTGGATCTCTCGTGCGGAGCTCAGCGATCGCGACGTGAAGATGTCATTGGCAGCAACGCTCGACCTCTCTGTCCTGAGGAAACGCTGTCCCAGTTTCGCATCATTCGCGCAGCGGCTGAAGGCGACATGACAGCGCTCGTCAGCCCTCGGGCTCGGGGAAGGTGAAGCCGATCGGGCGGTCCTCGGGGACCGCGTCGCCGCGGAAGCTCGTCGTCCAGGCTTCGCGCACGAAGTCGAGGACGTGCTTCTTCACGGTCGCTTCGTCGAGCGCGCGCGGATCGTCGAACGTCGCGATCACGCGCGGCTTCGACGGCTCGTCGCCGTCGAGCGAGTGGCCGGTGCGCCAGTGCGCGATGCGCCCGTCGTCTCCTTGGCCGTAGCCCATCGCCGCGGAACGCTCCATGCCCTCCACGGCTTTCCCTTCGCGGTCCTTCCACACCAGGCCCGTGGGGAACGGGGCGAACCATAGCTCCACGTCGCTCGCGTTCGCGCGGTCGTCGAAGGACTTCGCCTTCACCTCGAGCCCCCCCTCACCGGAAGACTCGCCGATCACCTTCGCCGCCTGCTCGAGCGTGGGCAGCACGGTGCGCTCGACGCATTCGCGCCACGCGTCTCGTCGCGCTTGCACCGCCTTCCACCCGTCGCCGTATTTCTTTGCGGCAGCCCTCAGCTCCTCTTCCCAGGTGTTCGGATCGGCCATGTGGACGAGACGTGTGAGCACGCGGCGACCGAGACCGTTGCGGGGGGAGGCGTTGCGGCGGAATGGGGCCCGTGCTCGCGTCGTTCTCGAACCCGCCGTGCGATCGTCCGTCTCAGTCCTGCTCGCGTCCGTGTTGATGGCCAGCGCTTCGTGCAGGAGGGCGCCGCCCGCGACGCGCGTCGACGACGGTGCGGCCGCGGTCTTCGCGCAGCACGACGTCGAGGGCGCGTTCATCCTCCTCGACATCACGCGCGGACCGACCGTGACCTACGGGAACGTCGACGAGGGCGCGCTCCCCTGCTCGACGTTCAAGATCCCGAACACGCTGATCGGCCTCGAGACCGGAGCGATCCCGAACGAGCGCTTCGCGTTGAAGTGGGACGGCAAGGTGCACCCCTACGAGGCGTGGAACCGCGATCACGACCTCGCGTCGGCGATGCAGAACTCGGTCGTCTGGTACTACCAGGAGGTCGCGCGACGCGTCGGCAACGAGCGCATGAAGGTCCACCTCAACGGGTTCTCCTACGGCAACAAGAACATGTCGGCCGGCCTCGATCAGTTCTGGCTCCGCGGCCCGATGCGCATCTCCCCGCGCGGGCAAGTCGAGTTCCTCACGCGGCTCCGCGCGCGGACGCTCCCGGTCGCGCATGCGCACATGGAGCTCGTGGAGCGCATCCTCCCGACCGAGACGTCGAGCGGGTACACGCTCCGCTACAAGACGGGCCTCGGAACCCAGGACGAGCGCGCGATCGGTTGGGTGGTCGGGTTCGTCGATCACGGCGCGGATGCGTGGGCCTTTGCCACGTTCGTGCGCGGCAAGCAGGACGACGAGAAGCGGATCATGGGCCTGCGCCTGGCGATGACGCGGTCGCTCCTTGCGCGCAATCACGCCTGGCCGGGCTGATCACGCCTGCGGCGCGGTGAGCGCGAGCGCGGAGATCGATCCGCGGGCTGGTCCGTAACCAGGATCGTGGTCGATCGCGCGCTGCTTCGACAGGGTGACGGCCCGACGCATGAAAGGTCCAAGCCGGACCGTGCGTTGTCTGTCGGAACCTTGATGGCCCGCCCGGTGTCGGATTGTTCGATGTGCCTTTCGGCGCGGTCTTCCGCAGGTCGACAGCTCACGAGCGAGCAGGGACCCACCTGCCCCCACTGTGACGCCAGCCTCTACGTCGGTGGGCCGGGCGATGGTGTTCCTCGTCCGCTCTGTCCCTCTTGCCGGCGCGCGACGTCGGTGTGCGGCGGGTTTCGCGTCGGACGCGAGATCGGGCGCGGCGGGGTGGCGAGCATCCGCGAGGCTGCGCATGCGGACGGACGACCGGCGGCGATCAAGGTCCTCGATCGCTCGACGCTCAACTCCTGGCGCGTGCACCAGCTCTTCGCGCGGAGCGCGCGCGTCTCCGCCGCGTTCCAGCACGAAGGTCTCCCGCGCATCGTCGGCTTCGAGCGGAGCTCCGCAGGTCGATCGTTCCTCGCGATGGAGCTCCTCCGCGGAGGTACGCTGCGCGATCGCGTCGTCGCCGGTGAGCGACTGACCGGCGGCGCGTTCGACGATCTCCTCCGTCGCCTCTTGTCGACGGTCGCCTATCTGCACGAGCGCTCGTTCCTCCACGGCGATGTCACGCCGCGCAACGTGATGTTCCGCGGTGAGGGGCACGCGCTCCCGGTGCTCGTCGATCTCGACGGGCTCTCGTCGCCGCACGAGCGCGGCCTGCCGAACCTCGTGATGACGCCGGGGTACACTGCACCGGAGCAGAAGGCGGGCGAGCTCACCGCCGTCGCCGATCTCTACGCGGTCGGAGCGACGATGGTCTACGCGGCGACCGGCAAGTCGCCCGACGAGCTCCCTCGTCGCGGTGGCAAGCTTTCGCTCGCGTTCGACGTCGAGGGGATCCCACCGCGTGTGCGCGATCTCGTGATCCGACTGTGCGAGCTCGATCCGCGTCGCCGCCCACGAAGCGCATCGGCCGCTCTGCGCGCTCTCTCGCTCGGGACCGCCCTCGGCTCTCACGAGCGCGCGTGGAGGCTCCGAGCAGTGGGCCGCTTCGTCTCGCTAGCCGCCGCGGCGCTCCTCCTGGCGTGGATCACCCGCGCTTCTCTCGACGCATCCTCCCTTCCGTCCCCCTCCGGTAGCCCCGCTCTGCTCCAGGGTCCCGAGCACTGAGCGGAACAACCCGAGCAATTGCGCGGATGTGCACATGCTCGAGTGAAGCGTCGAGATCGAGTCGTGGCGGCCGCATCCGAGGAAGTGGGCATTTCTCGCCTACCTCATGGAAACTACCAAGACCCTCGCTCGTGAGCTCCCTCTTGTGACCGCGACTGGGCCCGCAATGTCCGGCACCCCCTCCCTCGATCGAATCGACGTCGGCGACCCCGCACGCGTCTCCGGCGCCGTGCAGACGATCGACTTCCACGGCCTGACCCGCTCGGTGCAGGAGCGTTTCGTCGCGTGCATCCACGGACGACAAGCGCCGAAGCCGATCGCCGAGGCGAAGATCCGCTCGTACGCGACCGTGATCTGGACGCTGGTGATCGCGATCGCCGCCGCCGCGCTCGCGCTGCTCGTGGCGATCGGGTTCGGCAACCCGTACAGCGCCGAGGGACTGCACCGTCTGCCGCGACTCGTGATCTACTTCCTCGCGCTCACCACCATCGTCGTCGGCATCGTCCAGATCGTGGTGCGGCGGACGTACGTGAAGTCTCTCCCGTGGGATCGCGGCCTCTACGTCTTCCCGGTCAGTCTGGTCGACGCGCGCGAAGCGCTGATCCAAGTGTTCTCGCTCGCCGACGTGCGCGCGGTCGAGCGCGACGCGAAGGATCCGAGCACGCTGCGCATCGCGTTCGTGACCGGCGAGGTGTTCTCCTTCCCGGTGACCGACGCCGACGCCACGATGGCGCGGCTCGAAGGCGCGCGTCACGAGGCACGCGAGCTCCGCTCCTCGGACGATCCGCGTATCACCTGGATGTTCGCGGTCGATCCGCTGCAGCAGCCGCGTGTGTCGTCGCTGCTCGGACCGCGCAACGACCTCGCGCGTCATCTCCCGTGGTGGACGGGCAAGGCGTACCTGATCGCGCCGGTGATCGCGCTCCTGCTCGCGGTGCCGCTGCGCACGCTTCGCAACAAGGCGAGCGACGCGAAGATGTACTCCGCCGCCGTCGCCGCGAACGATCCCCCCTCGTTCCGTGCGTACGTGAGTCAGGGCGGTGCGCGCAGCGACGAGGTCACGCGCGTGCTCTTGCCGCGCGCAGAGCTCCGCGCCGCCGCGCAGGTCGGCACCGTCGAGGCCATCGACCAGTACATGGCCGCCCATCCGAACAGCGCCATCGCCGACGAGGTCGCGGCTGCGCGTCGCAAGGCGTTGCTCGACGAGCTCGAGCGCGCGAAGAAGGTGGGCACCGTCGCCGCCATCCAGGACTTCGCGAAGAAGTGGCCCGACCACGGGCTCGACGTCGAGATCCGCGCCGCGATCCACGAGCTGTTCGCCCCGGCCCTCGAGAAGTACCGCAAGCAGAAGCCCGGTAACCCGCAGGTCCGCGCGTTCGCCGAGCAGCTCTTCGCCTGGTCCGAGGCGAAGGCGCACGCCGGAACCAACGCGACCACGATCCAGATCCGTTTCCGTCGCAAGCCGTCGCCGACCATGCACAAGGCCGACAAGATGGTCGCCGAGCATCATTGGTTCATCGGCGAGGCGTCATACCCGAGCCGCTACTTCGACACGAACCACTCCGCCGCGCGCGAAACGGCGCTCGGCGAGCGCCTCGGCAAGCGCGTTCGCGAGGCGTTCGGTCCCTCGGTCTTCACCGTGGAGCAGGGCGCCCGCCTCGACGACAACGCCGACGCGCTCCCGGTGGTGACCGAGCCGACGATCTTCATCACGCACGAGGAGTCGTGGGGCGGCCTCTTCGACGGCAGCATCACGAAGCCGCGCGGCATCTGGATCGACACCGTCCACAAGATGGACGCCGTGTTCGTCATCCCGGGCCACGATGTTCCGCTGCGCTTCGAGTTCGAGACCAAGGAGACGATCCCGCCGCAGGTGATCAAGGACAACCCACAGGGCGGAACGCAGGCGGCTCCCCTCGAGGACAAGATCTACGACGCGATGGTGAACGCCGCGTTCGCGAAGTTCGAGGAGAAGTACCTCGCGCTGCTCCTCGCGCGGTGAGAGCCTGCAACGCTTTCTGTCGTACGCGACCGCACGTTCCCTCCCCCGGCCCCTCCCCGAGGAGGGGTCCCTTCCGACGCACTTGCTCTTGCCGGGAAGGCACGCGTGGTTTCGCGGCGCGATCTCTGCGCGAAACACGAAAACCGCGATGCGAGCTTCTCGGCCCTGTCGCGGTCACCTAGGTATTGGCAAGATCGAGCGCGCAGGAAGGGACCCCTCCCTCGGGAGGGGCCGGGGAGGGAACGTCCGCGCACTCGCCGCGCAAGGCACGCAATAGGGACAGCAAGCGCCTTACGAGTACAGCTTCACGACCTGGGGCGGCGGGCGCGTCACGCGCTCGAGCTCGGACGTGATCACGTGGTGCTTCATCCCGTTGTCGAAGACCACCTGGTCGCCCGGCTCGGGGTCGTTGCGAAACGGGAAGTCGCCGCTGAACTTCGGCGTGTGCAAGGAGCCGGTCATCTTGTGGCCGAGCGCCTTGTGATTCGGGACGAACTGTCCCGTTCGGCGATCCATCACTGCGACACAGACCTGATCGCGCGTGTGGTACTCGGTGTTGTGCGTGACGTACACCTTGTGCCGACGCCGGTCGGCCCCTCGGTAGTCGATCGGGTTCGTTCGGTCCTGCATGGCCGAGATAAGGGCACGCACCATGCCGTCTCTACCGTGGCAGCGCGGGGTCACTGCGGGTCACTCGAGGGGCGGCTTCGGAGCAGCCCAGCGGTATCGCACGCCGAGCTGACCGAAGTCGCCGCCGGCGAGCCCGAACTGATCGGGACTGCGAATCACGGGGACGAAGGTCGCGAGCACCTCCCAGTGGTCGTCGAGCACCACCGACGCGACGATGCCCGCGCGCCAGACCTGCGCCGAGCGGGCAGGAACGAACATCGCTTCGACCACCGGACCGATGCGCACCGCTCCCTGCTGGCCGAGGCGCAGCGCGTGTCCCAGGCGAACGCGAATGACCTCGTGCCGTGCGATGACGCGGAGCTGCTCCTCGTACACGTCGTAGCCGGACGGCACGCCGCGGATGAAGTACACCCCGGCGAGCGCGAAGACGCTGCCGTGCAGGATGGCCGCGGTCGCGATCATCTCCGCCTCGATCGTCATGTAGCGGGAGGCCGGTCCCTCCTCCTGCTCGAGGTCGCGTCGGTTGTAGGTGTCCTTCCGCGCCATGAACGCGCGCTGGTAGGACGCCTGGTACCGCGCGCCGACGCGGAGCTCGACCAACGGCAGCGCCGCACGGATGCCGGCGTACTGCCCGATTCCGGAGCCAGAGAACCCTGCGTACCCCTCGGCTTGCACGAAGTGCCAGTGCGGCTTCCCCCAGCCGACCGCGATCTGCGGACGCAGGTAGAGATACCCGAAGTCGACGATCGACGAGAAGTATGGGCGGTGCACGCCGCGCGCCCAATACGCGCGCTTGTTCCCGGTCTCGAGACCGCCGTGTTGCGGTGGGGGGCCTTCGACGGGCGCGCCGACGCCCACCGGTCCGGACGCGGCGGCCATTCCCGTGAGCGTTCCCGCGAGCGCGGTGACGGCGAGCGTCGTGAGGAGGCGGAGCGCGCGCTTCATCCGAAGACGCCTCCGAGCGTGAGCCCGTTCGGCGACGGCGTGACGGTGATGCCGACGAAGGGCTTCAACACGCTTTGCTTCGGCGCTCTGTCCGACGAGTGGTAGTGGAACAGGTACGGCACCCCGAAGCCGACGAGCGATCCGACGACCGCGCCGATCGTGACGTCGGAGACGTAGTGCATGTCGGAGACGACGCGCAGCATGCCGACGGAGGTCGCGAGAGCGAACATCGAGACGCACGCGAGCTGATCGGCGGTGCGGTTTCCGTAGAGCGGGATGTTCGCGTGGTGCGCGCACGTGAGCGCAGCGGCGACGAAGGCCTGCGACGTGTGGCCGCTGAAGAACGAGCGGTAGCGGTTGATCTCCGTGCAGTCCTGCGTCTGGCCGAAGACCGGATCGCTGCACTCGCGACCATAGGGGCGTTCGCGGCTGGCGAACGCCGAGATGAGCCCCTGCAACCCCGCAGTCAGGACCATCGCTTCGGCGTTCATCAACGCCATCTGCTCGGCGACGATCTGGCTGCGACGGTGCCAGCCGGCGATGATCACGGCGTCGACCAGGTAGGGATACGTCGTGGCGATCGAGAGGAACACGTCGCTCGTGTCCCGCCAGCCGAATCGCCACGTCTCCGAGCTGGGGCGCAGCCCTCTGCGCACCGACTCGTCGGCGAGCAGGCCACCGGAGTTCCAACGGGCCGGTGCCGGGGGAACGAACAGCGTTCCGAGTGTCACCGCGAGCGAGACGCCAGTGATCACCCACTCGGCATTGCTGAACTTGTGCCAGCTGTGCTTCCACAACAAGGAGGCACCCTCGCCCTCCTCCGGAAGATTCACCTTCAGGGGATCGCCCGCGTGGGGCAGGTTCGCCGGCGACTTCGGCGGCGGAGCGGGTCCCTCGCCGGGGGGCAGGGCGGAGGCTGAAGCGGACGCCGACGCCGACGCAGACGCGGCCGCGACGGACGCCTCGGGCGGTGCAGGCGCAGCGGGCGTCGTCTCTGCGCTCGCCAAGGGCATGGCGATCAGAACGGACACAACGCTTACGGCGAAGAGAGGGCGGCGCATCCGTTTCACTCGGCGGGAGCACCCACGCGGGCGCGTTGCAGGGTAGGCTGCCCGGGCTCCGATGCCGAGATCGTGTCCCCGATGCCTTCGCGAAATTCCTGAAGACGCGCGGGTCTGTCCGTTCGATGGTATTCCCCTCGACGGGCACGAAGTCAGTACGCCTGGGCCGCGGGCATTCCCCGGTTTCCAGACGCGGGTGACCCGCTTCACGGGGTGCGTCCTCAAGGGTCGCTACATCGTCCACGGTTTCGTGAGCAAGGGCGCGACCGCGCGCGTCTACCTCGCGGAGGACATCGAGACGCAGACCGCGGTCGCGGTGAAGATGTTCGCGCCGACGGTGGCGCTCGAAGAGCTGATGAAGAGCCGCTTCCTCCGCGAGGCCGAGGTCCTCAAGCGCATCGATCACCCGAACGTCGTGCGCGTGTTCGACATCGGCGAGCAGGGTGACGCGCCCTTCCTCGTGATGGAGGCGCTCAAAGGCGAGACGCTCGGCGAACGCCTCGCGCGTGTCGGTCCGTTGCCGCTCGATGTGACGCTGCGTTGGGTCCGCGCCGCCGCAGAGGGGCTCGCGGCGACGCACAAGGCCGGGATCATCCATCGCGACGTGAAGCCCGACAACATCTTCCTGGTCAAGGGCGAGCAGGGGGACGAGATCAAGCTGATCGACTTCGGGATGGCGCGCTTCGAGCAGGAGCCGCAGTCGGCGCAGGGTGTGGTGATGGGCACCGCCCAGTACATGGCGCCGGAGCAGATCGTGTGCGAGCCGGTCGACGAGCGCACCGATGTCTACGCGCTCGGCGTGACCATGTTCCGCATGCTCACCGGACACCTCCCGTTCGACGTGGAGCTCGGCACCGATCTCCTCGGACACCAGCTCTTCTCTCCTGCCCCTCCTCCCTCCTGGCTCGACGAGGATCTCGACCCGCGCTTCGAGTGCCTGATCCTCTCCGCCATGCGCAAGGCGCGGAACAACCGCTACCCGAACATGGAAGCGTTCCTCCAGGAGCTCCAGCGCGAAGAGCCGCAGGGGTGGCCGATCCGCACGGTGCCCGATCTCTACGCCCCGGAGACCGACGCCGGGCGCGAGGCCTCGAAGTTCCTCGAAGCGCGGTTCCGTCTGCCGGCGTGATCACTCCATCGTGCCGAGCACGGGGCGGTCGGCAGGAAACACCCGCATGAGCCTGCGCGCGAGCGTTCCGTTCTCGACTTCGCAGCGCGCCTCTTCCGGCTTGATGGTGAGGAGACGACCGAGCGTCGCGCTCTTCCCGAACTTCAGTCGGCTCGTCGCGACGAGACGCTCCTGCGACTTGCCGTCGTCGCCATCGCTGTAGACCACGGTGATCGTGTCGATGGCGCTCGCGATGCGGATGCGCAAGCGCACCGCCGCGCGCCCAGTCGCGTCCTTGCCGTCGGCGCGGTCGACCACGATCGGATCGGTCGCGAGCGTCGGTGCACCGACGCCCGGGAAGAGCTTCCCGTCCGACACGCGGATCCCCCACTGGCGCAGTCGACCGGCCCCACCGCCGGCCTCCCCCGGGATGCACATGTCGGAGGGATCGACGTCCGCGTCCTTCCACCAGATCTCGAGGTGATCGTCATGGAGGATCTTCGCAGAGCCCGTGACGAACGCGTCATCGACGATCTCGACGAACAGCTCGTAGGCGTTCTCCTTCCCTGTCGCCACCACGCGCATCGCAGCGTCCCCCGCGTCCGCCGCCGGTCCGTGCACGACGAAGCCGCGCGTGCCGTCGGCGCCGCTCCCGCCGTCGAGGATCGGCGCGCAGGTCCCGAGCGCCGTCGTCTTCCACGAAGATGTCATGAACGTCTCGGGGAGCGCGACGAGCGGGATGGGATCGTGCACGTAGATCTCGGGGTCGTCCCTGACCAGCGACGAGTCGAGCTCCTTCGCGGTCTCGGGCGGCGCGCCGCTCGCGGGACAGGGCGGCCGGAACCAGCGCGTGTGTCCGCGGAACGCGAGCCAGTCGAACGAGGTGCGCTCGGAGTTGGCGCCGAGCGTGTGGCCGTTCCACGACTCGGTGCGAACGAGCCGGAGCGGCGACAGCACGAGCGTCGACGTCGACTCCCAACGCCACGCCGACCCTCCGCTCTGCGTGTGCGTGAAGAGGTTCGGTGCGACCGTGATCGTGTCGTCGCCGATCCCTGCGGCACCGTACCCGTCGTTGCAGACACGCAGGATCTCGCGACGCTCGACGATCTCCTGCGCCTTCGCGCGCAGGAGCCAGTGCTCGAAGGGCACGCAGTCCCCAGGAGCGAACGACGACCGATCCGCGTCGGCGAGCTCCGGCTTGGTGGTCGCGCGCACCACGAAGAGGGGCGCGCCTGAGGCGTCCTTGCCGGCGCTCCTCACGTCGAGGACCGCGCACGTCGCGCGTCCGGCGCACACGGCGCGCTCGAGGTCTTGCCGCGTCGGCTCCGCGCGTTCGTCCACGACGGGCCGCGCGCGCTCCTCGACGTTTCTGCGGCGACATCCGCTCACGAGGACGAGCGCGAGGAGGACGAGCGACCGCACCGCGCCGCATCTTCGCAGGAAGGGATCTTGGCCGCCTTGGATCCAGTGTCGCATCATGTGCGCATGCTCGATTTCCTCGTACAAGCCGGCGAACGCCGGGCCTCGCGACGACAGGTGCGGCTCGGCTGCGAGATCGTGCGGACGCGCGACTACGAGCTCGTCGGCAAGCGGATGATCGACCTGAGCGCTGACATCGACAACGGTGCCGGTCTCCGCGTCATCGCGGACGAGCAGGTCGAGCTCGGCGAAGAGGTGCAGGTCTTCTTCCGCGTGCCCTTCTCCTCGATCTGGGTGCTCGCCGAGGGGAGCGTCGCGCGCGTCGTGCGCGGTCATCGCAAACGGGACGAGGGCGTCGAGTACGGCATTCGTCTCGACGGCCTCCATCCGTGCGTCACGCGCGCGCTGCAGCACGCTTCGCTCCGCTTCCCGCCGACGTGGCCGGTGCGTCCGAAGCGCATCGACTTCGCCGAGAGCGTGCGCCGCATCGCCGCTTCCTAAATGAACGAGCGTGATGCTCGATCGCCCGACCGCAGATCGGATTGAACACGGAGGCACGGAGGCACGGAGGTTCGAGAGTCTGCCGATCGCGGCTTCTCCGCCCTCTCAGTTGTCGCCTCCGTCAGGTTTTCGCCGCCATGAGAGAACCGGGAGTCGGCAGGCCCCGACGGGGCCAACAGGGGAACGGCAACGAGGCGTCCGAGAAGAGATCGGCAGACAAGTCTGACCCCTCCGTGCCTCCGTGCCTCCGTGTTCAATCGATCACGCACGCTGATTTCGAGAAAAACCGTGATCGGTGATTGGAGCGCGATTCAGTAGGTCTGCGGGGCGACCGCGGGCGGTGACGTCGCGACCAAGGCGCCCGGGACACGGAGCGGCTCGGGGACGAGCGAGTCGTCCTCGCCCGGCGGGCCGGGGGGGCTCTGCTGGCCGGTGAGCGCGTGGAACATCGCGTCGTCGAGGAGGTTCCTCCCCCAGCAGAACGTGCCCTGATCGTTGCGCGCGCAGGTGCGACGCCCGCCCGCGGAGAGATCGACGGTGCCCCACAGATCGCGGACCGGCGTCGGCACGGAGCGTCCCGTGCGCGAGCCGTCGCCGAGCTGGCCGTACTCGTTCGAGCCCCAGCAGAGGACGGCGCCATCGGAGCGGCGCGCGCAGACGTGAGAATCACCGGACGCGATCTGCGTCGCCGCGATCAGCCCGGCGACCGGGACGGCGCGCAGCGTGGGGTCGCCCTTCTGCGCCCAGCACGAGACGGTTCCTCCCTCGACGCGCGCGCAGCCGTGCTCACGGCCGACGGCGAGCTCGTGCGCGACGGGCAGCCCCTCGACCTCGACGAAGGGACCGTCACCTCGCGCACACCGCACCTGGCCGCTCTTGTTGCGCACGCAGAGGTTCTTGTCGCTCATCGCGATCTCGGCGATCTCGGTGAGCGCGGACAAGCGCGTCGGAGGGCGACGGCCGCCCGCGAACGTCCCCCAGCACGTGACGTGGCCGTCGATGAGCACGGCGCACGAGCGGCCCGTGCCGAGCGCGATCTGCGAGGCCGCGCCGGAAATGGCGACGTCGCGCGGATAGGGGACCGTCTCCGCGTAGTCGAACGCGGACTCTCCCGCGGAGTTCGCGCCCCAGCACATCACGACGCCGTTCGCGCGCCGCAGGCACCCGTGCGCCGTCCCGAGCGCGACCTGCGAGACGTCGCCCACACCGACGATCGGGACGTAGCTCGCGATGTCGACGCGATGCTCCTTCGGGCGGAAGTCCTTGCGACAGAGGACGCCGCCGTTCGTGAGCCGCACGCACAAGTCGTCCCAGCCGAGAGCGACCTGCGTGACCGCGGCGGCAGGCAGGAAGTGCACCCGCGGCGGCTCGGGTGGTGCCCCGAGCTTCTTCGGCGGTGGCCGACAGGAGACCGCGGCGAGCGCGAGCAAGATGGCAAGCGAAGTGAAGCGGTCCACGACACCGAGCATGACGCGGGTCGCGTGCGATCGCCAGTGTCCTCAGGGGAGAATGCCCGCGGCGACAGCGACCGAGAGCGGCGCGAGGGTGAGCGCGATGACCGCGAGCGCCCACGCTGCGTACGCGGTCTCTTCGATGCGCGCCTCGCGCCGGCGGTCCTCGATCGTGCCGACCTCGATCGCGCATGCGGCCGCGGTTGGATGGGTGCGGAACGTGGGAGTGGTTCCATCGATTCCAGGGACGACGACGCGCGTGCCGGCGGGGTGTTGCGTGCGCTCGATCGTGGGGACGACGCGCCTGCCGTCGGGGAACGCGATCGCGAGATCGTCCCCGACGACTCCTTCGGTCCAGGCGACTGCATCGCGAGACGCGCGTCGATGACGGGCAAAGGCCAGGAGCGCTCCGGCGCAGGCGACACCGAGGGCGGCCGCGAAGGTCCACGCGTGGGGCGGTGCCAGCGAGTCGCGCACGCCGGCGATGGCGACGTAGGCGAGCTCGGTCCCGTCGCGCGTGAAAGCGACGGTGCGCCATGCATCCTCGACGAGATAGATCGCGTGCCGATCGTCGAGCCGGATGCGATGGGTCGATCCCTCGTTTCCGAGAGGAAGGTCGCGGCTCCTGTTCGTAGCGCCCGGCGCGCGGAACGACAGCGAGCACTCGACGACGCACGCGAACGAGAGCTCACCGTGCGCCGTGATCGCGCGCATGGCGCGCGCGGCTCCGGGGTACTCGGCGAGCACGGTCTCCATCGGGAGCTCGACGAAGCGATCGGGAGGAACCTCCGCGACGATCGGGACGCTGTCCTTCCACCGCGCGGGCTCGATCCTGCGTCGAGACGCGATCACCGACGAGAGCGTGAGCACGAGCGCTGCGGCGAGGGAGAGCGCGGCAGCGATGCGCAACCCGCGATCGAGACGGGGGCGCTCGTTCGCACCGACCAGAGGCCAGAAGAGCGCGAGCAGCGGCGTGCCGAGTACGAAGAGGAAGAACGGCGCCGTGAAAGTGAACCACTGCGTGAGCATTCTTTCAAAGCTCCGCAACGGCGCCTCCAACGGCTCCATCATGACCGCCATCGCGGCGACCACAATCAACGGCGTCAGGCACGCCGTCCCCACCGCGACGTAGATGCGCCCGCGTGGACCAAGCGCACGCGCGCGCGCGAACAGCGGCACGAGACCGAGGCCGAGGGCGAGCGTCGCGGTCACCGACCAACCGAGGACGCGCGCGACGATGAAGACGACGAAGCCGATGATGCACGCGGTGAGCGTGATCGACCCGGCCACCGTCAGGACCTGCATCGGTCGGGGAGGTTCGGCGGTCGGCACCAGCCACGAAAAGGTACACTGCGCGCGATGCAGCGGCCCATCCGGTGGGGAATCCTCGGCTGCGGCGACGTCACCGAGCACAAGAGCGGTCCGGCGTTCCGCAAGGTGGAAGGATCGGCGCTCGTCGCGGTCATGCGCCGAGATGCCGCGCGCGCGAAGGACTACGCCGAGCGTCACGGCGTACCGCGCTGGTACTCGGACGCGGGCGCGTTGATCGCCGACCCCGAGGTCGACGCCGTCTACGTCGCGACGCCTCCCTCGAGCCATGCGGAGCTCGCGATCGCCTGCGCGCAGGCCGGCAAGCCTTGCTACGTCGAGAAGCCGATGGCGCGGTCGAGCGCCGAGGCGGCTGCGATGATCGAAGCGTTCGAGCGCGCGCCCCACGGACCGATACCGCTCTTCGTCGCATACTACCGCCGCGCGCTCCCGCGCTTCCTCGCCGTGCGCGAGCTGCTCCCGGAGCTCGGCGCGATCCGCTTCGTGAACGTCGTGCAGTGGCGCCCTATGAACGAGGCCGAGCGACGAGGGGCGTGGCGCGTCGATCCGGACGTCGCCGGTGGCGGCGCGTTCGTCGACCTCGCCTCGCACGCGCTCGATCTCCTCGACTTCTTCCTCGGCCCGATCACCGAGGTCCACGGCGTCGCTGCGAACCAGGCGGCCGCGTATCGCGCCGAAGACGTCCTCGCCCTCTCGCTCCGCTTCGCGTCCGGCGTCGTCGGCAGCGGCGTGTGGTGCTTCACGGCAGGCACGCGCGAGGATCGCGTGGAGATCGTCGGAGACCGCGGGCAGGTCACCTACGCGACGTTCGACGACGCCCCCATCCGGGTGACGACGAGCGCCGGCACGCGGGAGCTGCGCGTCCCCCACCCCGAGCACATCCAGCAGCCGATGATCGAGCGCGTCGTCGCCGCCTTGACGACGGGGACGCCCGCGCGCGCGCCCTCGACGGGGGTCACCGCGGCCCGGACGACCTGGGTGATGGAAGCGGCGCTCCGCGGCTACTACGCGTCGCCCCGGACGTGAGCGGAAGCATGAGACACGCCGCGAAGCGAGTCGCCTCGACCATTCCGGGACGGTGAGAACGCCCCCTACCCCGATGCGAGCGAGGTCATAAGCGCCCGAAAATTGGTCTCTCTGGCGCCGCACGCATACGGTTCGGCGAGGACTCGAACCTGTCCTCTTCCCCGATGGTCTCCCCGCCGCCGCCTCCCCCGCGGGGTCGTTCCCGGCTTCCGCCGGCCGACCCTCGGCTCGTGCAAGCAGTCCGCGATCCGAGCATTCGTACGCTCGCATCGGGGCTCGTGCAGCACGCGCTCGAGGCGCTCGGAGATCTCTCGCGCCTCGACGAGTCGCTCTACGAGCGTTTCATGGAGGGCGGCGGTCGCGTCGCCGACGACGCCGCGCCCGAGGCTCTCCTCCGGCGTCTCGGCACGATGACGTTCCGCGGCGCGCGCGGGCTCATCGCCTTCGTGACCCGGCTGCGTCCGAAGGAGACGGCGGAGGAAGATCCCTCGTCGAACGAGTTCGATTTCGATTTCGGCGAGGGGGGCGGTTCCCCGTCGGGAATGATGGCGGCGGCCGCGCCGGATCTCGACTTCGGTCTCGATGACATCGAGAACGCGCTCGACAACATCGACGAGCACACCAAGGTCGACGAAGAGACGCGCTGGAAAGAGCTCCTCGAGAAGATCTCCTCGATCGAATACGGGCTCCGCTCGCAGGTCGGCGAGCTCGACGCGCGCCTCGACAACGCCTTCGCGCAGCGTCAGGTCGCCCAGGCGCTCGAGTCGCTCGACGACACGCGCACCTCGGTGAGCGAAGGGATCTTCGCGCTCCTCGCCCACGTCTACGAGGCGTTCCTCCCCGAGGTCGATCCGACGACGGTCGCGCCCGGACATCTCACCTCGCTCCAGCGCGCGCTCCTCGTGCGCCGCGGGCTCACCGATCTGACGCGCGCGGTGCAGCCGCTCAACGAGCAGCTGCAGAGCGACAAGTCGAGCACCCGCCGGAAGGAAGCGGCGCTCGCCGGGATCCGCGAGGCGGTCTCCGCGTTCGTGAATGGAGACGTGTTCAAGTCGATGCGCCCGGCGGACCGGTGGGAGCTCACCAAGTTCAACCGCGAGCAGTCGACGTTCACCGGCGCAGCGCTGAATTTCTCCGCCGAGGGCCTCGCCAAATACCTCGAGTCGCTCGGCTCGGTGAGTCGTCGCGAGGTGCTCATCACGCACGATCAGCGCGCGCTCGAGGAGCTGCGCGAGACGCTGGCCGCCGCGCGTCCGCTCTCTGAGATCAACATGCGCGTCGCCGCCGGCATGGTGAAGAAGGCGCTCGTGCTCGCCGATGCGCTCTACGGCCGCGCCGCCCACAACGACGAGCTGATCATCGCGATCCGCGAAGCGACGCCGCCGCTGACGAACGCGACCGAGGTCACGGCGATGCTCGACATGCTCGACATGCTCCTCTCCGGCGAGCAGTCCTAGAGCGCCGATCGGTTTGCGCAAGCCAGTTGAACACGGAGGCACGGAGGCGCGGAGGTTCGAGCCGTCTGCCGGTCGTGACGTCTCCGTTGCGAGGCTCGTGTCGCCTGCCAGGTGTCCCTGTTTTCCTCAGCGAGGGCGACCTAGGCGCGAAGCCCGCGGCAGCACTGCCTGACCTCCGTGTGTCTCCGTGTCTCCGTGCCTCCGTGGTTTCTCGGGTCTTCAAACCGTTTGTCGCGCTAGGCGGCGGAGCGGGGGACGCGGAGCTTCGGCTCCGGGCCGCGCCAGACGATGCCGACGCGCTCGGCGAGATGGTTGCGTCGAAAGGCGCGTGCACCTTCGCGTCGTTGTCGAAGTAGACGAACACGTCGCGGGTCGCGCGCTTCGGCGGCTTCTTCGGCGAGATGCGCACCGCCTCGCGCGGATCCTTTCCGCTCTGCCAGGTGCGGACCTTGTGCGCCCACCGATCGAGCGCGTCGTCCGAGTAGCCGCTCGCATAGAGCTCGACGTCGCCGTGCAGCCGCACGTAGACGAAGTCGGCGGTGACGTCCTCGAGGAACGGGAACTTGCCGGCCGTGTCGGCGACGCAGAGCGCGATCTGATGCTCACGGAGGACGTCGATGAACGCCGGGGTCATGAACGTCTCGTGCCGGACCTCGAGGGCGTGGCGGATCGGCCGCTTCTCGTCGACGCGGAGATACGATCGCCCTTTCACGCGCTCGTCGTGCTTCTTCCCGAGCTTGGCCGCGGCCACGGTGTCTCGCGGGAGGAGATCGAAGAACCTGCGCAGTCGATCCGCGTCGAAGCCGAGGTTCGGCGGGAGCTGCCAGAGGATCGGGCCGAGCTTCCCCTCGAGCGCGAGCACCCCCGAAGCTAAGAAGTTCGCGAGCGCGCCCCCCACGTCGTTCAGCTTCTTCATGTGCGTGATGAAGCGCGATCCCTTGATGGAGAAGACGAACCCATCGGGCGTGACCGCGCGCCACTGCGCGTAGCACTGCGGTCGCTGCAGCGAATGGAACGAGCCGTTGAGCTCGACGGAGTTGAGTCGGCTCGCGGCGAACGGCAGCTCCGACGCGTGCGGCAGGCCCTTCGGGTAGAAGGTTCCGCGCCAGCGCGGATAGAGCCAGCCGGAGATCCCGACGCGCGTCTCGCTCACCTTCGTTCGATTCCGCGACCGAGCGATAGGCTCGGGCGGTCTCGTGATTGACGCGACCGGTCTCCTTCGCATCTCGTTCGCGCTTCCCGCCTCGGTCGCAACGCGCCGTCGCGTCGGCTATGGTCGCTGGTGATGGGGGAGGTGATCGAGGCCACGTCCGGCGGGGAGCATCCGACGGTCGCGCTCAGGCGTGGCGTCCGGCCGCGCTTCGTGCCGGGCATGATGGTGACGGATCGGATCCGGCTCGTGCGCGAGCTCGGGTCGGGCGGCATGGGCAGCGTGTGGCTCGCCGACCACCTCGCGCTCGGCGTGCCCGTCGCGGTGAAGTTCCTCTTGCTGACCGAGGCGGCGCGGCGCGATCGGCTCGCGCGCGAGGCGCAGCTCGCGGAGAAGGTCGACCATCCCAACGCCGTCCGCGTGCTCGAGCTCGGCGAGTCGACCTACGGCGCGCCTTATCTCGTGATGGAGTTCGTCGCGGGAGAGTCGCTCAG
>JBKJQC010001074.1:0-11199 GCA_046593995.1 Polyangiales bacterium | reverse complement strand
GGCTCACGAGCGCGCTCGCGGCGAAGCGCGCGTGGTCGTTCGGCGACGAAGGCGCGTTCGAGCCGAAGGTGCTCCTCGCCGGCGGGACGACCGGTCCCGCGCGCACGCGCGCCCCGGCCCGCTGGAGCGTCGAGGTCGAGAAGCGCACGAGCGCCCCCGCACGACGCGCGCCGCCCGTCGCCGCGCCGAGGAGGAACGCTCATTCGAAGTTGTCGATGTACCACGTCTTGTCGACGCGCTTCAGCCGCAGCTTGTGCCCGTTCTCGAGCTTGATCTCGACCTCGTCGCCGGTCGCATCGGGCGGGATCTGCACCGCGTCGGGCTGGTCGAGCGCCTTCTCGATGCCCTTGAGTTGGGCTTCCACCGCGGCGCGGAGGGCAGGGGAGAGCAAGCGCAGGATCATCGAGTAGCTGCGCGTCTTGATCGCTTCGTGGAAGGCGGTGACGACCTCTTCCCGGGTCGCGGCGCCGCCGGGGAGGAACATCGCGTTCTGGACGAAGAAGCGCCCGCCCTTCAGAACGAGGCTCGCCTTCTTGCCGTCGTCGAAGGTGACGATCACGATCGCGTGGACGCCTTCCTTCCCGGCGCCGGTGGCCGAGACCTCGCGCACGCCGACGCCCTGCGCCTTCACCTCGGCGCAGTTCTCCTTCACGGCGGCCTCGAACGCCGTTTTGGACGTGGTCGCCCGCGAGCGCTTCGAGAGGAGCTCGTACATCGCGCTGCCGTCGCAACGCTCGGCGGCGGCGGCCCAGTCCGTGGCGGCCACGTTGGGATCGGGGACGCTCGCCGTGCCGGCGAAGGCGGCGCACCCGCTCGCAGACGAGAAGAGGCTCGCAGACACGAAGAGGGCACTCGTGGAGAACAGGCCGGCACGCGAGACTGGAACGCGCGATCTCACGCGCCGAAGCTAGCACAATCGCCTACGCATCGAGGCGGTCGCGCGCCGAGCCTTGCCCCGTGCGCACGCTGCCACTACCGATGCGCTCGGTGTTCACCGGGATCGTCGAGCAGATCGGCACCATCGTCGCGCGCCACGGCCGCGGCCTCGGCGCGCGCTTCGTCGTCGCCTGCGCGTGGACAGATCTCGCGCTCGGCGAGTCGATCGCCGTCAACGGCGTCTGCCTCACGGTGGACGAGATCCTCGCGGGCCATCCACCGCGGTTCGAGGCAGACGCCTCGACGGAGACGCTCTCCCGCTCGACGCTGCGTGACGCCCGCGGGGGTGCGCGCGTGAACCTCGAGCGCGCCGTCACGCCGACCTCGCGCCTCGGCGGCCACTTCGTCGCGGGGCACGTCGACGCCCGGTCGAAGCTCCTCTCGCGACGCCCGCTCGGAGACGCCACGGAGCTCCGTTTCGAGCTGCCCGAGGAGATCGCGCGCTTCGTCGCGTCCAAGGGATCGATCGCGATCGACGGCGTCTCGCTCACGGTCAATCACACGAGTGCCCTCACGAGCGAGAGAGCCGCTTCCGTGTTCGACGTCGTCGTCGTCCCGCACACCCTGCGCACCACCACTCTCGTCGACCTCCCCGTCGGCGCGCAGGTGAACCTCGAGGTCGACGTGCTCGCGCGCTACGTCGCGCGGCAGCTCGGGACCGATGTCACCGCTCGATCAGCTTCCTCTGCCCACGACCTCGGAAACGACGAACGACTCATCTCTGCCCTTCGCGGCAGCGGGTACCTCTGAGATGCACCGCGCACCCCTCGCTGCCACCGATCCCGCGCGCTTTGCGCACGTAGCCCAAGCCATCGAGGCCATCGCCCAGGGCAAGATGGTGATCCTCGTCGACGACGAGGATCGTGAGAACGAAGGCGATCTCGTCCTCGCCGCGGACAAGGTGACCCCGGAGGCGATCAACTTCATGGCCGTGCATGCGCGCGGGCTGATCTGCCTCGCGATCGACGAGGCGATCGTCGACCGGCTCGGCCTCCCGATGATGGTGCAGAAGAACAGCGCGCCGCTCGGCACCGCGTTCACCATCAGCATCGAGGCGAAGACGGGCGTCACTACCGGCATCAGCGCCGCCGACCGCGCCCATACCATCAAGGTCGCGATCGACCCCGCGAGCGGGCCCGACGATCTCGTCTCGCCCGGCCACATCTTTCCGCTGCGCGCGCGCCCTGGTGGCGTGCTGCAGCGCACCGGTCAGACGGAGGGCTCCGTCGATCTCGCGCGCCTCGCCGGCTCGTCTCCCGCCGGCGTGATCTGCGAGATCATGAACGACGACGGCACGATGGCCCGCATGCCCGACCTCGAGAAGTTCGCGGCCCGCCACGGCTTGCTCGTGCTCTCGATCGCCGATCTCATCCAGTACCGGCTGCAGAACGAGGCGCTGGTCACGCGCGTGCGCGACGTCGAGGTGCAGCTCGATCGCAGTGGGAAGCAGCAGTGGCGCGCCGTCGCGTTCGAGACGCGTCCGCAGTCCGGCTCCTTCCTCGCGCTCGTCCACGGCGACGTCTCCGCACCCGGCGGCGTGCTCACGCGTGTGCATCGCGGCTCGACGTTCGGGGACGTGTTCGGCTCGACGCCGTTCGAAGGCGGCTCGAACCTGCGCGCCGCGATCGAGGCCATCGAACAGGCAGGTCGCGGCGTCATCCTCTACCTCCCGAGCCGCGGCGATCTCGCCCGAGAGCTCGACGACTACGTCCGCGCCCACGCGCCGCACACCGGCGAATCCGGGGTCGCCGGTCCGCCCCCCGAGCCGCCTCTCCGCGAGTTCGGCCTCGGCGCGCAGTGCCTCGCGGACCTCGGCCTCCGCCAGATCCGCTTGCTCACGAACAACCCGCGCAAGATCGCGGGCCTCCACGGGTACGGCCTCGACGTCGTCGAGTGTGTTCCCCTCAAAGTCTGAAGAAGTCGTCAGTCGTCAGTCGTCAGTCGTCCGAGCGTGAACTTTTCGCTCTCGACCGAGCCGCCCGCCAACAGGGAGGCGAGGAGGCGGGGAGGCGAGAGGGAGGAACCAGAGGGTCTGCCGGGCGAGGCGACGACGTCGACGACAGCATGGCGGCCGAGACGCTGATGTCCGCGCGCGGCAGCACATTTCGACCTCCCTCTGATCTCCCCGCCTCCCCGTCTCCCTGTTGGTCCATCGTGGGGGCGCGCGAAAGATTCACGACCTCTCCGTCGTCGACCGAGAACGATCTGACTGACGACTGACGACTGACGACTGACAGTGTATGGAGCGACCATGGCACGAGCGAAGAGCACGCAGGCGACCGCACCCGTGACCCGCGAGCCGGTGCGCACCACCCCGCGGGAGATCGAAGGGCAGGTGATCGTCCCCGCCGGGACGCGGTTCGCGCTCGTCGCCGCGCGCTTCAATCACTTCATCGTCGATCGCCTCGTCGACGGCGCGCTCGACGCGATTCGAAGGCACGGCGGCGACCTCGGCAACGTCTCGATCGTGCGCGTGCCCGGCGCCTGGGAGATGCCCGTCGCCGCGGGCGCGATCGTGCGCGCGAAGCAGGTCGACGCCGTCGTCGGCCTCGGCTGCGTGATCCGCGGCTCGACCCCGCACTTCGACTACGTCGCCTCGGAGGTGACCAAGGGGCTCGCGAACCTGTCGATCGACAGCGGGATCCCGATCGCCCTCGGCGTGCTCACGACGGACTCGATCGAGCAGGCCATCGAGCGCGCCGGCACGAAGGCCGGCAACAAAGGCTGGGAAGCGGCGTGCAGCGCGATCGAGATGGTCTCGCTCCTCGCAGCCATGCGCGGCTGATCAGCCGGCGCACCGCGGTACGACGCCCGGGCAGATCGCCGCGCGGCTGCGGATGACGAGGCTCAACGCGAAGCTGCTCGCCGCGCGATCGACCTCGACGCGGCCGACCACGGTCACGATCGTGCCGACGTGCGCGGACCAGTGTGCGATCGCCACGTTCTCGACGCGGACGAACGCACCGTCCGACAGACGCAGCGTCGCCTCGCCGCGCGGATCGATCGCGTCGAGGCGGCCGACGAGCTGCACCCAGCGATCGAGCCTCGTGGCCAGAGCCGGTGCGGCGGAGGCCATCGGCGGCGCGGGGATCTCGGTCGGCGCGGGCTCGATCGCCTTCTCTCCCGGGGCGAGCTCGAGCTGGTCGACGTCGACGTGCGGCCCGGCGAGCGCCTCTTTGTAGCGGGGCGGCGGCCCGGCGTAGACGACGCCCGTGGCGATCACCTTTCGATCCGCGAGCCGGATCTCGTCGTCGATCGGCGCGTACGAGCGGATCACTCGCGTGCCGTCGACGAGCACGAGCGACACGACGCGACCCTTGATCGCGAGCGGCTCGATCTCGTAGACGCCGTGCAGCCGGACGCGGTGGCCGGCCTCGCGGGCGAGCTCGTCGCGCGTGCGCACGTCGGCGAGCACCGGCTTCGCGGCGAGCGTGTCGGAGATCTCCCCGTCGAGCGCCGCGATGCGCGCGCGATCGTCCGTCCGGCAGGCGGGGACGAGCGCGCCGACGAGGGCGCAGACCAAGAGAGCGTGTCGCACGCCTCAGCGTACTTCGCCCGACCGCATCGCGTCCGCTCAGGCAATGAAGCGACGCGGCGCCGAGGTCGCGCTGTCCCACGCCATGAGATCGGCGACGGGCCCGGAGGCGCCGATGCGGATGACGAGGTGCGTGCGCGGCGCGCGATGCTGCGGGATGTGCGCGAGCGCCGGATCGCCCTCTTCCTCGGCCCACGCGCCCAGGTTGATGTAGGTCGTCTGCTGGGCGACGGAGACCTCCATCGGCACGTGCGTGTGTCCCATCACCACGAACGCGACGGGGAACATCTTCGCGAGGTGGCCCGCGCGTTCGATGAGGACGTCGACCGGATCGATCTTCCGGAGGCGCGTGAGCTGACGATGCGTGACGGCCCACGCGAGGACGACGGACGCCGGGAAGACCCAAGCGGCCGAGCCGTGGCGGACCGCGACGAACGCGGCGATCACGAGCGCGATCGAGCCGAAGAGACCGAGCGCGATACGATCGAGGAGTACGCTCGCGAGGATGCCGTGGATCGACCGCGTGATCGGCGGCGCCTGCAGCGCGGCGAGGCTGCGGAGACGATCGACCCCGATCCGCGTCGCCTCGGCGAGGAGACCGACGCGGCGATCGTGCTCTTCGCGGAGCGCGCGACCCGCTTCGGCGAAGTGTTGCCGACGGACGCGCAGCAGCTCGGCGACCGCACCGGCGAACCGCGCCACGAGCGCGAACATCCCGCGGAACCCGAGGCGCGCGCCGATGGCGAGATAGTCGACCACGCCCATGTGCTCGTGGCCGTGCTCGTTGAGGCCACGCGTGCGGCGCACGACGCGACGCAGCAGGACGTCCGTGAACCCACGGGCCATGCGCAGCGGATCGAGCGCCGACACCGGCGCCATCAGGTTCTCGGTCGCGCAGTAGGGGTCGTAGTGGTGGCCGTGCTCGATCCACACGACGCCGTCGACGTGGAAGAACCACGGGTGGAAGGCGACGGAGCCCTCGAAGAGCGCCTTCACATCGGTCACGCCAGTGGCCGAGTCAGGCGCCGAGTCGGGCGCGCGCGCGCAGAGCTGCGCGCGGAGCTCTTCCTGGACGCCGGGCCAGTGGAGCTCGACATCGTGGTTGCCGTGGATGAAGGTGAGGGCGTTGCCCGCAGCGACGAACTCGGCGAGCGCGCGGAACACCGGGTCGTGACGCGTCGCGACGCGACGCAGCTTCATGCGGACGTGCTCCTCCGCGTTGCCGAGGCCGTACTCCTTCTCGTCCTCGTTCTCTGCCGTGGTGAGCGGACCGTCCGCGCGGACCGTCATGCCGATGAAGTCGATGAAGTCGCCCGCGATGACGAGACGCCAGCGCTGTCCGTCCGGGGTAGTGTCGCGGTAATGGCGAATCAGCCGCGCGAGATCGTCGTCGACGAGCTCCGTGCGGTGGGCGCGCTCTTCGGGCGGGGAGAGATCGTCGAGATCGCTCCCGAGGTGCACATCGGAGAGGATGATCAAGCTCTCGCCGCCGCCCGTCCCTGCGCCTGCGGCCGCGGACGCGGACGCGGGCGCGAGAGCTGCCTTCAGCGGCAGCATGTTCTCTGGGGCGGGGCGGATGGACGGGGGCATCTCTTGCTCGTGACGTTGCTCGTGACGACTCGGGTGCGTTCTCGGGTCTCGCACGTCTCGTACCGCTTCCACGTGGTCCCGATGGGGAGGCTCCCCAACTCGCGCCGGGGAGAAGGGGCGCGCGTTCGCGGGCAACGCGCGACGTCTTCCCTACGTCTTCCCTGAGAACGCTGCGATGCCACGACATGCTCGCAGGGTCCGCATGGAGAGATGCTCACATCGTCATGACCTTGGCGTGACAGACGCTGGATGCAGAGTCGCGACATCCCTGTCACGGTGTGAGCACGCTGTGTTGCTGCGGCGCCCGATCGCGGCCAGACAGCTGTCCGACATGAGCGACACTTCGAGTTGTGGACTCGAGGCCTGGGGTTGGGACGCATCGCTGTCGCTCGGCGCGCGCGAGCTCCTCGGGGCCGGGCGCCTGGTCGGACGCGTCATCAGCGAGGATCGGCTCGGCTACGTGCTGGTGACGTCCCGCGGCGAGCTCCGCGCGGTGCTCCCGGGGAAGCTGCGACGTGCTGCGGCAGCTCGCACTGGCGCATCTCGCCTCGGGAAGCCGGCCGTCGGGGACTTCGTCGTCGTCGAGGATCGCCCCGGGCGGGACGGCGTGCCGGTGCTCGCCGTGGTACCGCGACGCACGAAGCTCTCGCGCAAGGCCGCGGGTCGGGACGCGGTCGAGCAGGTCGTGGGCGCGAACATCGACGTCGCGCTCCTCGTGACGTCGCTCGGGTTCGAAGACGGCTCGGTCGATCTGAGCCCGCGCCGCCTCGAGCGCTATCGCGCGATCTGCGTCGAGGGGGGCGTGACCCCGGTGGTGGTGCTGACCAAGAGCGACCTCGCGAGCGATCCGCTCGCCGCGCGCGCGACCGTCGAGCAGACGATCCCGGGGGTCGCGGTGCACGTGACCAGCATTCTCGGCGGAGAGGGCAGCGGCGAGGGGCTTGCGCAGGTCGACGCGTACCTCCGTCCCGCGACGACGATCGCGTTGCTCGGATCGTCGGGCGTCGGGAAGTCGACGCTGATCAATCGCTGGATCCCCCACGCGCACGGCGCGGGACAAGCCGTCAACGAGGTGCGCGACGACGGCAAGGGGCGACACACGACGACGGGCCGCGCGCTCTTCCGTACCCCGAGCGGCGCGATCGTGATGGACAACCCCGGCATGCGCGAGCTCGGACTGTGGGACGCCGAGAAGGGCGTGGCGGCGACGTTCGCGGATCTCGAGGTGGTCGCCGAGCGCTGCAAGTTCTCCGATTGCGAGCACGTCGCCGAGCCCGGCTGCGCGATCCGCGAGGCGCTCGAACGTCGCGAGGTGGACCCGGAGCGCGTCGAGAGTTGGCGCAAGCTCCGCGCGGAGCTCGCGGCCCTCGAGCGGCTCCGCGAAGCGCGCGTCGCCCATCCGAGAGCGCGCGAAGAGAAGCGCGCGAGCAAGGCCGCGCAGCGTGCGCTGCGTGCACGATTGCGCGACAAGGGCCGCTGAGAGGTCGTGAATCTTTCGCTCGCCTCCACGAAGGCCAACAGGGAGGCGGGGAGACGGGGAGGCCAGAGGGAGGTCGAGCATGTGCTGCCGCACGCGAGCCTTCGGGTCATGGCTGTCTGGTTGGCATCGACGTCGTCGCGTCGACCGGTAGACCCTCTGGTTCCTCCCTCTCGCCTCCTCGTCTCCCCGTCTCCCTGTTGACGGGCGGCTTCGTCGAGACCGAAAAGTTCACGTCCCCTGACTCGTCACGGCCGAAATTCCCGCAATTCGGCGTTCCTCTACGCGGTGCGTCCTGGTATGTTCCGCGCGCCCATGAAACAGGACAATTCTGCGGATGGATCGCGTGGAGCGATCGGAAGGACGACGCGCATCGTCGGTCGTCTGACCGGCGACGGCGATCTGGTCGTCGAGGGACGCGTCGAAGGAGAGGTGACCCTCGAGGGGCACCTCCACGTCGCAGAAGGTGGCGTCGTCGCGGCGCCGGTGAGCGCGACGGATTTGACGGTCGAGGGCAGCGTCGACGGTGACGTCGAGGTCCGCGGCGCCGTCGTCCTCCGCGCGACGGGCATGGTTCGCGGGTCGATCCGCGCGAGCCGCGTGTCGCTCGAAGAGGGCGCGAAGTTCACGGGTCGCATCGAGATGGACGTGGAGCTCCCCGCCGAGCTGTCCGGAGCCGCGGGCCGTCCCGCGACCGGGCAGGGGCGTGCGCGCAGCGAAGGCAAGCGAGGTTGACATGGCGAGCACGGTAATCGGCGCAGGAATCGTGATCGAAGGTGAGATCGTGACCGACGAGGACATCGCCATCCACGGCGTCGTCCGCGGCAAGGTCGAGAGCAAGGACGCGGTCGCCATCGAGCAGGGAGCGACCGTCGAAGCGGACGTCTCCGGCACCGAGGTGTCCGTCGCAGGGCAGCTCACCGGGAACGTCGTCGCGACCGACCGCGTCGTCATCGCAACGGGCGCCCGCATGGTCGGCGACGTCAAGGCGGCACGCTTCACGATCCAGGACGGTGCCCAGTTCAAGGGCCACGTCGACATGGACGTCTGATCATGGCGACGACGAACCGCCACGGAAGCGTCGTCGGCGAGAGCGTCTCGATCACCGGGAGGGTGACCGGCGACGGCGACCTCGAGGTCCGCGGCCGGATCGACGGCGAGGTCGACATCCGCGGAGAGCTCGTCATCGCCGACGGTGCGATGATTCGTGCGTCTCTCGTCGGCGCGCGCGTGACCATCGCAGGCGCAGTGCTCGGCGACGTCTCTGCGAGCGACGCGATCGTCCTCGAAGCCTCGGCGCGGGTCGTCGGCAACCTGCGCGCTCCGCGCATCGCCATCGCGAGCGGCGCACAGATCCGCGGCGATCTCGACATGGGCCAGGTCGATCTGGGCGAAGCAGCGGCACCGGTCCGGGCGACGGCCGCACGTCCTGCAGCGGCGCCCCGCGCAGCGCGCGCCCCGCTGCCGCCGGCGCGTCCCGTCGTCGTGCAACGCAAGAACCCGCCCCCGCAGGGCGGCGTATCGGCGATGCCCGCGCCTCCTCCGAGCGCCCCGCCCGTCCGCAGGCCTCCGCCCGAGCCGGTGGTCCCTGCGATCAAGAAGGGCGCAAAGGCCGCGGCGAAGAAGAAGGCGTGAGCGTGTCGCGCGCGCGTCTCCTCGCGCTGCTCACCGAGCGTTCGTACGCGAAGCGCGACGTCGTCCTCGCGAGCGGTCGCAAGAGCGACTTCTTCATCGACTGCAAGCAGACGGTCCTCGCAGCCGAGGGCCACGTCCTCGTCGGCGAGCAGATGCTCGACGCGCTCGCTGCCTTCACGCCGCTGCATGCGGTCGCCGGCGTCGAGCTCGGAGGGTGCCCGCTCGCGAGCGCCGTCTCGCTGACGAGCTTCCAGCGCGGCGCACCGCTCGATGCGATCTACGTGCGCAAAGAGGCGAAGGACCATGGGTCTGCGCGCCTTCTCGAGGGCAACAGCCGCATCGCGCCCGGCAGTCGGATCGTGATCCTCGAAGACGTCGTCACCACCGGCGGCTCGACGATGAAGTGCGCCGACAAGCTGCGCGCGGCAGGCTACGAGGTCGCGGGGGTCGTCGCGCTCGTCGATCGCCTCGAAGGCGGTCGCGAAGCGATGGAAGCCGCAGGACTGAAGCTCGTGACGGTCTTCACGCGCGCCGACTTCCCCTCCTGAAGCGCGCGGGCGGCGTCGCGGGCCTTGTAGCTGGCGGAATGGACCAGTACCACGCGGTCATGGCTGCCGAGCGTCTGCAGAAGGTCCTCGCCCGAGGAGGTATCGCGTCGCGTCGAGCGGCTGAGGAGCTGATCGCCGAAGGGCGCGTCCGCGTGAACGGGAAGGTCGTGAAGGAGATGGGGACCAAGGTCGATCCGCGCGACGACCGCGTGGAGGTCGACGGCCAGCGCGTCGTCGCCGAGCACCCGGTCTACTACGCGCTCCACAAGCCGCGCGGCTTCGTGACGACGCTGCGCGATCCCGAGGGGCGCCCCGCCATCAACGATCTGCTCAAGCCGCACGGCCTCACCGCGCGCGTGTTCCCGGTCGGTCGCCTCGACTACAACACGAGCGGGCTCCTCTTGCTCACGAACGACGGCGAGTTCTCCGACGGGCTGCTGCACCCGAAGCGCACCGTCCCGAAGACGTACATCGTGAAGGTGCAGGGGCAGATGGAGCCGAAGCACCTCGACGTCTGGCGCGCGGGAGTGCAGCTCGAGGACGGCAAGACGCGCCCGGCCGAGGCGCTCTTCATCCGTCACGAGGGGGACAAAACCTGGTTCCAGATCACCATCACCGAGGGCCGGAACCAGCAAATCCGCCGCATGGGCGACGCGACCGGTTTCCGCGTGATGCGCCTCGCGCGCCAGGCCTTTGCGGGGATCACGCTCGAGAACCTGCGCCCGGGCGATCTCCGCTCGCTCACGTTCGAAGAGCTCGTCACGATGAAGAAGGAGTACGGCGTCCCGCGTCGTCCCGCCGTCGTGAACATCGACAAGGCTCAGCCGATGAACGTGCGCTACTCGTCGCACGCCGCGCAGAAGGACGAGCGCGAGAACAGGACGGCGGGTCCGAGAGCGCGTCGCGCGCCGATCGACAAGAGCGTGACGCCGCGGAGCGAGGCCCGCCCGGTCCTCGACGAACGCCGCACCGGCCGCGCCGACGACGCCCGTGCTCAGCGCGCCCCGCGAGCGCGTCCCCAGGACGAGGTCAAAGGCGGCGGACGTCGACAGGCGCGCAGCGGGGCACCGACCCGCAACGCACCGCGAGACGACGCCCGCGGCGGCGCACCGAGCCGCAGCGCACCGCGAGACGACGCACGTGGCGGTGCACCGACCCGCAGCGGACCCCGTGACGACGCGGGTGGCCCCGCCCGAAAGGCCCCGCGCGACGACGCGCGTGGAGGCCCTTCGCGCAAGGGACCGCCCGGTCGCTCGCGTCGCTGAGGGTCACTCGACGTAACGCAGCGTCGGTACCGCGCTGATGGTAGCGACCTGTCCGAGCACCTCCAACACCTCCGCGCGATCCTTCGCGTCGAGGAGCGCGCGTCGTCTCTCATCGCTCGACACGGCCTGCATGATCACCGAGTAGAGATCGAGCGCTCGCTCCTTCTCGTCCTCGCGCAGGAGGAGCAGGAAGAAGAGCGTGGCGGGCGCGCC
>JBKJQC010001058.1:0-6555 GCA_046593995.1 Polyangiales bacterium | reverse complement strand
CACCTTGATCGCGGCGCGTCGCCCGAGGAGCGCGTGCTCCGCCGCGTAGACGACACCCATGCCACCGGTGCCGAGCTCCTCCCCCACGAGCCACATGCCGATCGTTCCGCCCGGACGCGCGTCCTCCACGAGGGGATCGAGGCGAGCAGCGTCGACACGGCAGCGCGTCGCATTCGCGGGGTAGCAGGCGTGACACTCCGAGCAGCGACGGAGGTGCGTGCCACGCAGCGACGCGACCTCGCTGCCTTCGGGGGCGAGGACGTGGAGATCCACGAGGAAGCCGCGTGACGTGGCCGTGATGCTGACGACGAGCTCGACGCGCTTCGTGCCGTCGGAGACGCGCATGCGCGCGACGTTCGAGCTGCCGACGGCAGTCCCCGCGGGGGCGAGCGCGTTCAGACCCGCGGCCACCGCCAGGCGCGCGACCATCGCCGCCGCGCGATCGCCGTCGATGCCGACGGACGCGACGACCGTCGCGTGCTGCCTGAGCTCGAGGATGTGATCGACACCGCCGCACGCGATCGACGCGCGCGTGGCTTCACCGGAGACCAACGCTGCGAGCACGCCGTCCGCGAGACGGGCCGGGCTCGAATCGTCGACCGCGTCGCTGCGAAGACCCGTCATCGCGTGACTGTCCGCAGGGACGCGCGCTGCCGACTTCGTCGTGAGCATGGTTCGTGAAAGAGAAATAGCGTGGATCATCGGGGACCGACATGTTGTGCGCACGCGATGCCGGCGCCGCATCACCCACTGGGGTGACGCGCCGGCGGTCTCGGGGGCGAGCTCAGCCGCAGCCTCGCGTTCGAGAGCTCTCCTTCGAGCAGGGGAGCGCGCGCGCACGACGTGCCGTGCTACGCGACGACCGTCTTGGTGCGCCCATCTCCGCGTCCAGAGATTCACTTCCCGCGCGAGCTGCCGATCACGACGCGAGTTCGCGACCTGTCCGATGCGATCGCGCAGCACCAGGTCGTCATCGTCGCCGGGGAAACAGGCTCCGGAAAGACCACGCAGCTCCCGAAAATCGCCCTCTCGATGGGGCGCGAGCGCATCGGTGTGACGCAGCCGCGCCGCATCGCAGCGACGAGCGTGGCCGATCGCGTCGCGGTGGAGCTCGGGGTCGAGCTCGGTCGCGAGGTGGGCTACCGCATCCGCTTCGCCGACAAGACGTCGCAGCTCACCCAGATCAAGTTCATGACGGATGGGATCTTGCTCGCTGAGATCCAGAGCGATCCGCTGCTCAGGGGATACGACACGCTCATCCTCGACGAGGCGCACGAGCGCAGCCTGAACATCGACTTCCTGCTCGGGTACCTGAAGCGCATCCTCCCGGAGCGGAAGGATCTGCGCGTGGTGATCAGCTCGGCGACGCTCGCCACCGAGCGCTTCTCGGCGTTCTTCGACGGCGCGCCGGTGGTGACGGTCTCCGGTCGCACGTTCCCCGTGCGGCTGATCCCGCGTCCGTTCGACGACGAGCGGATCGAGCTCGCCGACAAGATCGCCGAGGTCGTCGAGGAGATCACCGCGAACGATCCGCGTGGCGACATCCTCGTGTTCCTCCCCGGCGAGCGCGAGATCCGCGAGGCCTCCGCCGTGCTCCACCAGCACGCGCTGCCGCACACGGTGGTCCTGCCGCTCTACGGCCGGCTCTCGCACGCGGAACAAGCGCGGATCTTCCAGACGCTCCCGGAGCGACGCATCGAGCTCGCGACCAACGTCGCGGAGACGTCGCTCACCATCCCCGGGATCGTGTACGTGATCGACTGCGGCACGGCGCGCATCAACCGGCACGATCCGCGCACCGGGGTCACGAGCCTCCTCGTCGAGCCCATCGCCCAGTCGAGCGCGAACCAGCGGAGCGGTCGCGCCGGACGCACCCAGAACGGCGTGTGCTTCCGTCTCTACGATCGCCGCGACTTCGAGGCGCGCCCCACGCACACCGATCCCGAGATCCTGCGCGTCGGGCTCGCGGGCGCGATCCTGCAGATGAAGGGGCTCGGACTCGGCGAGCTCTCGGCGTTCCCCTTCCTCGATCCGCCCCCGAAACGCGCGGTCGACGAGGGATATCGCTTGCTCGAGGAGCTCGGCGCGCTCGACTCCGATCGCACGCTCACCGACACCGGCAAGAAGCTCGCGCGGCTCCCGGTCGATCCGCGCATCGGTCGGATGATCCTCGGTGGTGCCGCCGAGGGTGTGCTCGAAGAGGTGTCGATCATCGCCGCGGCGCTCGGGATCCAGGATCCGCGCGATCGTCCCGCGGCCTTGCAGAAGAAGGCGGACGACGCGCACGCGCAGTTCCGTGACGAGACCTCGGACTTCGCGAGCTTGCTGAAGCTGTGGCGGTACTACAAGGCCGCGCAGTCGTCGCCGAACCAGCTCCGCCGCATCTGTCGCGACAACTTCCTGAACTACGTGCGGCTCCGCGAGTGGAGCGACGTGCACGATCAGCTCTCGCGCATCATCCGCGAGCTCGCGCTGGAGACGGTCCCTGCGCCGAAGAAGGAGGACGCGCTCGACGCGATCCACCGCGCGCTCCTCCCTGGCCTCCTCAGCCGCATCGGCACCTGGCACCCAGAGCAGCGCGTGTACCTCGGCGCGCGGCAGACGCGCTTCCAGCTCCATCCGTCGTCGGGCCTCGCGCGGAGAAAGGCGCCGCCGTGGGTGGTCGTCGCGGAGCTCGTGGAGACGACGCAGCTCTTCGCGCGCACCGCGGCGAAGATCGATCCCGAGTGGCTCGAAACCGCCGGCGGCGCGCTGTGCAAGCGGAGCTTCGGCGAGCCGCACTGGGCGCAGAAGGCCGCCCGCGTGATGAACAAGGAGCAGATCACGCTCTTCGGTCTTGCGATCGTGAAGGATCGCAAGATCCACTACGGCCCGATCGATCCGCGGATCTGTCGGCGACTGTTCATCGTCCACGCGCTCGTGCGGCAGGAGTACGCGCCGCCCAAGACGCCTCCGTTCATCACGCACAATCGCGCGTTGTTCGAGCAGCTCGAGCGGCTCCGCGATCGCGCGCGGCAGGCCGACATGATCGACGACGACGCGGTCACGCTGTTCTTCGAGAAGCGTGTTTCCGACGACGTCTACAGCGGCGAGACGTTCGAGGCATGGCGCGCGATCGCCGAGCAGACCGATCCGCACATCCTCTTCCTCTCGCTCTCCGACGTGCTCCTCGACGAGAGCGCCGACCTGTCGACGGAGAGCTTCCCAGACAGCCTGGAGCCCGTCGGGCTGCCGCTCTCCTATCGGTTCGAGCCCGGCGAGGACGACGACGGAGTGACTGTCACCGTTCCGGTCGCGCAGCTCCTCTCCCTCGACGCGGACCTCCTCGAGTGGTCGATCCCCGGCTGGCATCGCGAGAAGATCGCAGTCCTCTGCGACACCTTGCCCCGACAGCTGCGCGACGCGATTTCGAAGAGCGATCGCGCCGAGCTCGCCGAGCAGCTCCGATCCGTGCGCATGAAGACGCCGATGTTGCCTGCGCTCTCGGCGGCGATCCTCGAGCGGATCGGCGTGCGCGTGCCGCTGTCGTCGTGGAATCTCGACGACCTCCCGCCGTACCTGCGGTTCAACGTGCGCGTGGTCGAGAGGACGCGCACTCTCGCCGAGAGCCGCGATCTACGCGACCTGCAGTCTCGGTTCGCTGGGCGAGCTCAGTCGTAGGGTTGATCGCGCGCCGCGAACTGATCGCGCTCGATCGACTCGAAGAGCGCGCGGAAGTTGCCGCCGCCGAAGCCGGGGTCGCCGGCCCGCTGGATGATCTCGTAGAAGAACGGACCGGCTTTCGGATCGCTGTAGGTCTGACCCGCGTCGCGGAGGAAGATCTGCAGCATGTACTTCTCGTCGCCGCCGTCGAGCAGGATGCCGAGACGACGGAGCTCGGTGAGCGCTTCCTTCACGTTCGAGACGCCGATGCGCTTCAGGCGCTCGGGCAGCATGTCGTAGTAGGCGCCCGGCGTCGCGAGGAAGGAGACGCCGCGCGTCGTCATCTCCTCCACGGTCGGGATGATCTTCGGCACGTTGAACGCGATGTGCTGCACGCCTGGGCCGTTGTTGTCGTCGACGAACTTGTTGATCTGCGAGTCGCGGAAGAACGGGCGCATCGGCTCGTTGTTCGCGAACTTGATGCCGCACTCCGGGTCCCAGTAGACGAGCGACTTGAGGCCGGAGCCGGCCATCTGCTTCTCGCTCTTCTTGTCGCGGTGCACGTCGAGGGTGTGGAACGAGATCTCCCAGAACTGCTCCATCCCGAGGACCTCGCGGTACCAGAGACAGACCGGCGAGAGCGTGAGCGCGTTGTTCGTCACGTGATCGATCGAGTCGATCCCGAAGACGTTCTTCGGCTGCGGCGTCGCGTCGATCGTCTCGAAGCCGGGGGCGAAGCGGCCGTAGTCGCCGCGGCGCTCGACGTAGCGGAAGTTCACGTCGCCGAGCGGGGTCGCGATCTCGAAGGAGCGGTAGGTCCCCTTGCCGTCGCTGTCCTCGACGGGCTCGCTGATGATCGTCGCGCCGCGCGCCTCGAGGGTCTTCCAGGCGCGATCGAAGTCCTGCACCTGGAACGAGAGGCTCATCACCCCGGCCGGATGACGCCGGAGGTAGCGCGCCGCCTTGCAGTCGTGCGCCTTCGGGTGGTTCGCGTCGGGCGAGGAGACGACGACGCGCACCATGCCCGCGCCGAAGACGATCGAGCGCTGGCCGGTCCGCTCGAAGAGCTCGTCGCCGCCTCGCGCCATCTCGGTGAAGCCGAACTTCTCCGTGTAGAAGCGGCGGCTCCGCTCGAGGTCGCTCACGACGAAGTGATACGAGTCGTAGCCCATCAACCCGAAGTTCTCGCGCGCCATGATTTACAGCGCGTTTAGCACGTGGCGCCCCCGACTTCGAGCGGCGCACCCGCGCAGGACGCGTTGTCGCAAACGCTTCGCCATTGACGCATCGCGCGAAGGTGAGCTCGCCGACCCGCAGCGCCTCCCTCGTGGTTTCGCGCTGCGGTTCACCTCGCTCGCGAAGCCGCCTAACGTACTGCGCATGCGCCGCGCGCCGCTCCTCGCCTTGCTCCTCGCCCTCTCGTGCTCGAAAGCGGAGACCAAGTCCGACGAGGCTTCGGAGAAGTCCTCCACCGAGTCCAAGAAGAAAAAGCCGGACGACGACGAGAAGAAGAAGAAGCCGAAGGCCGACGACGAGGAGACCGACGACAAGGAGGCGCCGAAGAAGACGAAGAAGAAGAAGGCCGAGATCGTCGCGCCCGAACGGACGAAGACCCCGACAGTTGCCGAGTGGAACGGGGCGAACGACGTGAAGGCTGCCGGAAACGAGGTCGGCTGCGAGGTACGCGCGGTGCGCGAGTGGGTGCGCGTCTCCTGTCGCAAGAAGAGCCCCGGCGGAGGGACCCCGAGCGGCGTCGTCGTCGAGCACGGAAAGTCCAAGGACACCTTCGTCTTCTCCTCGAAGGGCGTGACGAGCGTCGTCGCGCCGCTCCTGCCTGGGACCGACCTGGAGGCGAAGTACTCGTGGACCGACGTCGTCTACGCAGTGTCCTTTCGCTGGCACAAGGACGAGGAGCGCCCTGACGTCTTCGCGCACTTCGTGAAGACCGACGACGCGCCGACCAAGCTCCTCGGACAGGCGACCTGCGCCTGCTTCCAGAAGAACCACCCGGGCGCGAAGTGCGATGACACGAACCCCGACTTCGGGATCGTCAACGTGAACCCGTGGTGCGAGTCGAGCTACGCGAAGGACTGTGAGCTGCTGATGGGCTGCGCCACCGGCTCACCGGGCGCGATGCCGAAGTGCCCCGCGACCCACCAGGTCATGTACCCCGGGAACTTCTGCACGAAGAAGTGCAAGACCACGAGCGACTGCGGCGCAGGCTTCACCTGCATCGATCACCCGTTCGACCCAGAGAAATTCGGCAAGATCTGCGAAGACAGCTAGACCGACAAACGGTTTGAAGACCCGAGAAACCACGGAGGCACGGAGACACGGAGGCACACGGAGATCGGGCGGTGCTGCCGCGGGCTTCGCACCTAGGTCGCCCTCGCCGAGGAAAACAGGGGCACCTGCAGGCCACACTTTCCTCGCAACGGAGACGTCACGACCGGCAGACGGCTCGAACCTCCGCGCCTCCGTGCCTCCTTGTTCAATCTGGCGTGCGCAAACCGATCGGCGCTCTAGACCGAGCCGCGGCGTGACAGATGCCGCACGGCCTCGCCGAGGCCGTCGAGCGTGAGGTGGAACATGGGGAACACGCGGCCGACCATCTCCGCGGTGCCGTTCCAGTACGCCTCGGGTTCGGGGTTCAACCACACCTTGCGATCGAAGTGCTTCTCGAGCTCGTGGAACCAACCGATCGCCGTCTCGATGCGCCCGTTCCCGAGAGCGCCCCGATCGTTCATCGAGTAGTCCCACGAGCCGCCGAGGAGCTCGGCCGGGTGCATCATCGCGTCGCCGAGCATCACGAGCTTCCAGGTGCGGTCGCACGAGTGCATCAGATCGGGGATGCGGATCGGATCGCGGAGCGCCGCGTCCTTGTACACCCGCCCGTAGATCGCAATGTGGAAG
>JBKJQC010000220.1:0-9054 GCA_046593995.1 Polyangiales bacterium | reverse complement strand
CGCTCACGGTCGACGCGCGGCTCACCTGCATCCCGAGCGAGGACCGACACCGCGGGTCGCCGACGCTCGGAGACGAGGAGGTCGATCGTCGAGATCTCGTCGAGATCTCCGAGGTGGCGAGGGGCGCCGCGGTGTACATCGACGATCCGCTCGGCGGGACGTGGCGTCGGTTCCACGTCGTCAGCGCCGCGCACGGCTGCCTATGAGGGCGCGCGTCACTACCTGCAGTGACGCCGTACCCCGGCGTCTCCGCCGACGAAGAGCTCGGTGACGAGGTCGATGAAGAGCCCGTGCGCCGCGATGCCCGGCCGCGCGTCGAGCTGTCGCGCGAGCATCGGCGCGTCGTCGAGCGGGGCGAACCGGCAGTCGAGGATGTGGTTCCCTTCGTCGGTCACGAACGGCACGCCGTCGCGCATGCGAAGGGTGGGCGCGGCGCCGAGCTCGCGCAGGAACGCCTCCTCCGCACGTGCGCCGAAGGGGAACACCTCCACCGGTAGCTCCGAGAGCGTCCCGAGCTTCTCGGAGAGCTTGCTCTCGTCGACCACGATGATCTCTCGCCGGCTCGCAGCGGCGACGATCTTCTCGCGGAGCAGCGCACCGCCGCGTCCCTTGATCACCGCCAGCGCGGGGTCGACCTCGTCCGCGCCGTCGATGGTGAGATCGATCGTCGTGAGCGCTACGATCGTGAGGCCGACTGCGCGCGCCCGCGCCTCGACCGCGCTCGAGCACGCGACGCAGGCGATGTCGTGGAGCTCGCCCGCGGCGATGCGCTGCGCGAGGCGCGGGAGCGCGAAAGCCGCGCTGCTCCCTTCGCCGAGACCGACGACCATCCCCGACTCGACGATGGACACCGCGAGCTCCGCGGCCGCGCGCTTGTGAGCCGTCTTCCGATCGTTCTCGCTCATGGCCGGAACATAGGCGTTCAGCGCTTCGGTGCCTTCAGCCAACGCCGCACCGTCGGTCGCGCGTGCACGAGCCAACGGGTCAGCACTGGCAAGAGGACGTGCTCGACGAGGTTCGAGAGGATCGGCAGGTACGTGGTCGGGTGTCGTTCGAGCGCTTCGACGTACTCCGCGGGGAGGCCGTGCTCGCGCGCACCTCGGACCAGTAGCCGGAGATAGCGGCGCGACGGGTGCGCGTCGTTCTTCCGTCGGCGTGAGCGGAGCGTGCGCGCAGTGACGCGGCCGGAGCTTGCCCCGAGGACCGAGACCTCGACGACCTCGTAGTTCGGGCTCTCGGTCCCGAGAAGCCGCTCGAACTCCGCGATCGACAGCGGCCAGAGCACGCCGTGCATGCGCTCTCCGGGTGCGAGCTCGATGCTCGCGAACGAGGGCTCGCCAAGGGGGCGGAAGCCGGGCTCGGTGAACGCGAGGCGATGACCCTCGAGCACGGCGGGCTCGCCCACGGACTTCATCACGCGCCGTCCGAGGAACACCTCGCGACACATGTTCGAGCCGAACGCGAAGTACCAGACGGTCATGCTCTGATGGGAGAGTACGAGGACTTCCTCACCGGCTTCGTCTTGACCGACGATCAGGTATGGGCAGGTATGGGGTCGACCAGGAAGGACGGCGCGCTGCTCGTCTCGGACGACGGCGCACCTTCTCGGACGGCGCCGCATCGTGTCTGCTGGCTCCGTGATGGAGCTCGTGACGGAAGCACCGACGGGGTCGATCCCGAGAGAGATCGACCCCGCGGCGGCGCGTGGTCAGACCGCGCGGCGTCCGGAAATCAGCTGGATCGCGAGGACGACGACGGCGGCGACGATGAGCAGGTGGATGAGACTGCTCGAGACGTGGAACGCCGTGAAGCCGAGGAGCCAAGCGACGAGGAGAATGACGGCAATTGCGTAGAGCATGGTGTTGGATCCTTTCGGGAGGTTCGGTGAGTCTGGTCCCGATGGTTGCGACGGCCGTGCCATGACTCTTCGGTCACGGAACTGCGTCGTCGCGTCCCGGCCGGTGCGGCAATTCGGGTCGAATCGAACAGACGTGACGTCCGGGCGAAGTCACAGTGCGCAGGCGGGAATCGGTCGGCTCGGCCATCGAGCCGAACGCGACGCACGCGCGCGCGTCACGAGCAAGACGTGAGCGACAGCCGAGCTCGGGAAAGGTTCCGGCGACCCTTTGGCGTGAGCGCCATCCGAGCCATCCGAGAATGATGAACCACGTCCCTCTGCTCATCGTGGAGGACGAGGAAGCGATCCGCACGCCGCTCGTGATGTTCCTCGAGGAGGCGGGCTACGACGTCCGTTCCGCGGCGTGTCTCGGGGAGGCGCGGGCGGCGATCGCGGTGCGCATGCCCGAGCTGCTCGTGCTCGACATGACGCTCGGGGCCGAGAGCGGCGAGTCGATGTTGATCGAGCTCTCGGCGGTGGAGAAGGCGCCGGCCACGTTCGTCGTCTCGGCGTCGCCGGGCGCGACGGCCATCGCGGCGCGGTACGGCGTCATGCACGTGTGGAAGCCTTTCGACCTCGACCATCTGATCGCGATGCTCGCCGATCCAAAGCGGCACTCCCGACCACGAGCGTTGTGACCGCGCGCGACGTTCGGTAGCGTCTCGGCCATGAGCGGCACGTACGACTACGTCATCGTAGGCTCCGGGTTCGGCGGCAGCGTTTCGGCGCTCCGTCTCGCCGAGAAGGGGTACCGCGTCCTCGTCGTCGAGAAGGGGAAGCGCTTCGGCAAGGAGGACTTCCCGAAGGACAACCGCGACTTCAAGCGATGGATGTGGAGCCCTGCCGTCGGCGCCCAGGGCATCTTCCAGATGACGTTCCTTCGTCACGTGACGGTCGTCCACGGCGTCGGCGTCGGCGGCGGATCCCTCGTCTACGCGAACACGCTCCCCACACCGAAGGAGAGCTTCTTCAGCGCGCGCTCGTGGGCGCACCTCGGTGACTGGAAGAAGGAGCTCGCGCCCCACTACGCGACCGCGCGACGGATGCTCGGGAGCACCAAGAGCGTGCAGCTCGCGCCCGCGGATCGCGTGCTCCTCGAGATCGCGAAGGACATGGGACGCGAGGAGCACTTCGAGCAGCCGCAGGTCGCGGTCTTCTTCGGCGAGCGCGGTCGCGAGGTCGACGATCCCTACTTCGGCGGCGAGGGCCCGAAGCGGACCGGCTGCACCTTCTGCGGCTCGTGCATGACCGGGTGCAAGGTGGGCGCGAAGAACACGCTCGATCGCAACTACCTCTACCTCGCCGAGAAGCGCGGCGTCGAGGTCCGCCCGGAGACGGAGGTGCTCGCCGTTCGCCCGCGCCCGAACGGCGGCTACGCGATCGAGATGCAGGGGAGCCTCGACGCCTCGCAGACGAGCCAGGTCGAGACCACGCGCGTGATCTTCTCCGGCGGCGTGATGGGGACGTTGCCGCTCCTCTTGAAGATGAAGGAGGATCCACGCGGTCTGCCGCGGCTCTCCGATCGACTCGGTGACTTCGTCCGCACCAACAGCGAGTCGCTGATCGGCGTCGCGTCGCCCGACTCCGACGTCGACTACTCGAAGGGGATCGCGATCAGCTCGATCCTCCACACCGACGAGCACAGCCACCTCGAGCCGGTGCGCTACGGGCCGGGGTCGGACTTCTTCCGCTTCCTCACCTGGCCCCACGGCCCGGGCACGAACGTCGTCGAGCGCGTAGGCCGGATGATCGCTCGCTTCGCGCGCGACGCGCGGGCGTGGACCAAGCTGTATACGAGCAAGCTGTACTCGGAGCGCGGGACGATCCTGCTCTACATGCGAACGCTCGACGGCTCGCTCCGACTGCGCCTCGGGCGGAGCGCGATGACCGGTTTCCGGAAGGGGCTCGTGAGCGCGATCGCGGAAGGGGGGGAGGCGCCGCAGGCCTTCATCCCCGAGGCGACCGAGCTCGCCGAGCGGTTCGCGCAGAAGGTGAAGGGCGTCGCCGGCACGATCTTCTCGGAGACCGTCATCGGCAGCCCGACCACCGCCCACATCCTCGGAGGCGCGTGCATGGGCGCGACGGCCGACGAGGGCGTCATCGACGCGCAGCACCGCGTGTTCGGCTACGACGGTCTCTACGTGATCGACGGCAGCGCCGTGAGCGCGAACCCCGGCGTCAACCCGTCGCTGACCATCACCGCGCTCGCCGAGCGCGCGATGTCGTTCATCCCCGCGAAGTCCGAGGCCGTCGCGGCATGAGCGGGACGAAGATCACGCGAGGTCGAACACGAGGACCTCGCCCTCTGCGCCGGCGATGCCCTCGACCTTCATGAGCTTCTCCTCCGACATCGCCACGCCGTCGCCGGCTGCGAGCGCATGGCCGTTCACCTGCACGCGTCCGCGCGCGACCTGCACCCAGGCGTGCCGGCCTTTGCCGAGCGAGAGCTCCGCGCTCTCTCCCTCGCCGAAGATGCCCGCGTAGACGACCGCGTCGGTGTGCACCGTGACGCTCCCTTCGCGCGCGTCGGGTGAGGCGACGACGCGGAGCCGACCCTGCTTCTCCTCGCGCGTGAAGTTCTTCTGCTCGTAGCTCGGCTCGATCCCACGCTGCGCGGGGACGACCCAGATCTGGAGGAAGTGCACGAGCTCGGTCTTCGAGGCGTTGTACTCGCTGTGCGAGACGCCGCTGCCGGCGCTCATCCGCTGCACGTCGCCCGGGCGGATGACGGACCCGGTGCCCAGCGAGTCCTTGTGCTCGAGCGCGCCCTCGAGGACGTAGCTCACGATCTCCATGTCGCGATGCGAGTGGGTGCCGAAGCCCTTGCCCGCCGCGACCCGATCCTCGTTGATGACCCGCAGCGCGCGGTGGCCCATGTGCGCCGCCGCGTAGTAGTCGGCGAAGGAGAAGGTGTGATGCGAGTCGAGCCAGCCGTGCTCGGCGTGGCCTCGCTCCGCGGCGGGGCGAATCTTGATCATGGTCGGACCAAGATTGCGTCCGCGGATGCGCGTTGCCAAATGGAGCGCAACGCGGCGCGTGCGGTTCGGGTGCGCAAGCCCTGACACCGTCGCGCGGTGCGGTCATCGGAGGGGTCTCCATGGCCGCGCGAGCAAAGAGACAGCCCCGCAGCGTACCCCGCCGGAGCGTGCCCCACGCCTCGTCTCTCCGGCGAGAGATGCACGGCTCGATCGACGACCTCTGGTACAAGAACGCGGTCTTCTATTGCCTCGACGTCGACACGTTCATGGACGGCAACGGCGACGGCTATGGCGACTTCGAGGGGTTGATCCGCAGGCTCGACTACCTCGCCGGTCTCGGCGTCACGTGCGTCTGGCTCCAGCCGTTCCAGCCGACCCCGAACCGCGACAACGGCTACGACGTGATGGACTTCTACGGAGTCGATCCGCGCCTCGGGTCGATCGGCGACTTCGTCGAGTTCACCCATCAGGCGAAGCAGCGTGGCATGCGCGTGATCACCGACCTCGTGATCAACCACACGTCGGTCAAGCACCCGTGGTTCCAGTCGGCGCGCAGCGATCCGGAGTCGAAGTATCGCGACTGGTACGTCTGGGCCGACAAGCGCCCGAAGGGGCACGACAAGGGGATGGTGTTCCCCGGCGTCCAGAAGTCGACCTGGAAGTACGACAAGCTCGCGCGGGCCTGGTACTTCCATCGCTTCTACGACCACCAGCCCGACCTGAATACGTCGAACCCCGAGGTGCAGGCCGAGATCCGGAAGATCATGGGCTACTGGCTCGAGCTCGGTGTGTCGGGGTTCCGCATCGACGCGCTCCCCTTCGCGCTCACCGAGAAGGCGAAGCCGAGCGCCAAACCCGACTTCGGATTCCTCGGCGAGCTGCGGCAGTTCCTGCAGTGGCGCGCGCGCGACGCGATCATCCTCGCCGAGGCCAACGTCGCACCGCCCGATCACGCCGAGTTCTTCGGCGACGACGGCGAGAACGTGCAGATGATGTTCAACTTCTGGGTGAACCAGCACCTGTTCTACGCGCTCGCGAGCAATGACGTGCGACCGCTCGCCGACGCGCTGAAGGCGACGAAGCTCGCGTCACGCACGGCGCAGTGGGGGCAGTTCCTCCGGAACCACGACGAGCTCGACCTCGGACGGCTCGCGCCCGATCAGCGTGAGGCCGTGTTCGCGGCGTTCGGTCCCGACCCCGACATGCAGCTCTACGACCGCGGCATCCGCCGCCGGCTCGCCCCGATGCTGGGCAACGACCGCGCGCGCATCGAGCTCGCCTACAGCCTGATGTTCGCGCTGCCGGGGACGCCGGTGCTCCGCTACGGCGACGAGCTCGGGATGGGCGACGACCTGAAGTTGAAGGAGCGCGTCGCGGCGCGCACGCCGATGCAGTGGTCGCGCGCGGAGAACGGCGGCTTCTCGTCCGCCGCACGCACGATCGTGCCGGTCATCGAGAAGGGGCCCTACGCCGCGCGCAAGGTGAACGCCGCGGATCAGCGGCGTGACTCCGGCTCGCTCCTCGAGTGGACGGCGCGCATGATCCGCCTCCGCAAGGAGTGCCCCGAGCTCGGATGGGGGGACTGGCAGATCCTGCCCACGGGCACGAAGTCGCACGACGTCCTCGCCCTTCGCTACGACTGGAAGGGGCGCACCATGGTCACGCTGCACAACTTCGCCGACGCCCCGCGCAGCCTCACCCTCGACCTCGGGCTGGCGGACCGCGAGCTACGGAGCTTGTGCTCGAGCGATCGACCCGAGGTCGACGCGAAGGGGCGCTCGGTGATCGATCTCGCCCCGCACGGCTACGGCTGGTACCGCGTCGGCGGGTTCGACGCCGCCTGATCAGACACATCGGAACGAAACCATGCCCATCGTCGGCTACCACGCCTCGCACGAGCAGTTCGCGCCCTCGGAGCTCCTTCGTCACGCCATCGCTGCGGAGCACGCGGGGTTCACCGGGGCGATGTGCTCGGATCACCTGTTGCCCTGGACACCAGCGCAGGGACAGTCCGGCTTCGCGTGGTCGTGGCTCGGAGCCGCGATGCAGGCGACCTCGCTGCCGTTCGGAATCATCACCGCGCCCGGATACCGATACCATCCGACGATCGTCGCCCAGGCGGCGGCGACGCTCGGCGAGATGTTCCCCGACCGCTTCTGGGTCGGCGTCGGGAGCGGCGAGCGGCTCAACGAGCACGTGACCGGCGAAGCGTGGCCGATGAAGTCGGAGCGCAACGCGCGCATGCGCGAGTGCGTCGACGTGATGCGCGCATTGTGGGCCGGGGAGACGGTCGATCACCGCGGACGAATCATCGTCGAGGGCGCGAAGCTCTACACGCGACCGAAGACGGCGCCGAAGATCATCGGCGCTGCGCTGACCCCGAAGACCGCGGAGTGGCTGGGCGGATTCGCGGACGGGCTGGTCACCGTCCACCAGTCGCGCGAGAAGCTGCGCGCCATGATCGACGCGTTCCGTCGCGGCGGCGGCGAGGGCAAGCCGCTCTTCCTCCAGGTGAAGATCTCCTACGCGAAGGACGACGCCGAGGCGCTGCGGTCGGCCCACGAGCAGTGGAGTGCTCTCACGTTCCAGAGCGAGGTCCTCGCCGAGCTGCGCATGCCGTCGGAGTTCGAGTCGCTGTCGCAGCTCGTCCGCCCCGACGAGATGACGGGGAGCGTCCGGATCAGCGCCGATCTCGCGCGTCACACCGCGATGCTGCAGGAGGATCTCGCCATGGGCTTCGAGACGCTCATGCTGCACAACGTGAACCGCGAGCAGGCGCGCTTCATCGACGACTTCGGCGCGCGCGTGCTCCCCGAGCTGCTCAGGTCTACTTGACCGAGCGGTGATTCTCGATCGGCCGACCGCAGATCGGATTGAACACGGAGACGCGGAGACACGGAGGCTCGAGAGAGTCTGCCGATCGCGGCTTCTCCGTCCCTCGCTCGTCGACGCGCTTGGGGCCTCGCCCCCGAGAGTTTACAGGGAAGCCATAGCGGAGAAGACATTGCCGCAAGGCGTGCGGCAGCACTTCACGGACCTCCGTGCCTCCGTGCCTCCGTGTTCAATCGATCACGCACGCCGAGCTCGAGAATCGCGCGCTGTGATTTGGCCTCACGCGTAGAGGGTCGTGCGGAGGGCGTCGGCGAGCCGGGCGACGGTGCGGCCGCTCGGGACGCCGAACGCCGCGCGCACGATCGGGTCGAGCGCGTACGCCTCGCGCGTGACCTCGTCGAGCGCGCGCGCCTGCGCGGCCCGGATGGCGGCGCGATGTTCGTCGTCGAGCCGCGCATCGAAGAAGGGGACGAGGTCCCACGAGAGCGCGGCGTGCTCGAGCTCGTCCTCGTAGAGCGAAGCGGCCATCGCGCGCAGCTCCGGATCGCTCGCGTGCTCGGCCTGGTGGGCGAGATAGGCAACGCCGAGCGTCTCCTTCACGCAGCCCTCGACCGCGTTCTCGAGCGCGAGGTCGTAGGTCGACGGACGCGGCGCCGAACGATCGATCGCGACCCGTCGACGTGCTGCGCCGCGCGACTTCGCGATGCGCGAGACGATTCGTGCGTGACGGATCTCGTCGCGCGCCGCTTCGCGAGCGCGCGTGCGGAGGGCAGGCGGTGCGTCGAGCTCTGAGAGCGACATCGCGAGCCGGCGGAACGCGTGGACGCTCGCCGCTTCGATGCGCGCCATCTCGGCGAGCGCATCGCCGACGGCCTCGCCACAGGAGAGCTCTTCATCGCGCTCGCGGAGATCCGCGGGACGACGTCCGATCGCGCACGTCGCACAGCTCACCTGCCTGCTCGCGCCGGTCTCCTCCGGCCACACGTTGCAGGAGAAGAACATCGTCGCCATGCCGGTGACCTTCTCCACGGGATCGCAGAGGATCTCGCACTCGGCGGACGTGGGGACGTCGCCCGCGAGCGCGATCGGGAGGCCGCAGGGGTAGGTGACCGACTCGCCGCAGCTCGGGGTCTCGACGACGGGCGAGCACATCCCCGCGTCGTCCGGTGTGATCGCGGTGTCGGTAGCTCCATCGGCGACGGCGTCCGCCCCTGCGTCTCCCGTCGTCGGGGTGGGCGCTTCGACGTTGCCACCGCACCCCGCGATCGCCGTGCTGCAGGGAACCGCGAGGGCGGCGAGGAGGGCGGAGGACAGGAGCTGTCGCAGCGAGGAGCGCGTCATGAACCT
>JBKJQC010000715.1:0-12932 GCA_046593995.1 Polyangiales bacterium | reverse complement strand
ACCGGTCGCAATTCTCGAAAGCGTATCGATCGATTGAACACGGAGGCACGGAGGCACGGAGATCCGAGAAAACGGGGAGCCGGGGAGTCGGGGAGACGAGAAGGATTTTCAGAGTCTGCCGATCTCGGCTTCCACCAAAAAGCCTCCCCGTCTCCCCCCGGCTCCCCGTCTCCCTGTTTGTTCTCGGAGAGCGGCGACGCGCAGGCAGCGACGCGCGACGACGACGTGTCGGAGACGATCGGCAGACTCTCGAACCCCCGTACCTCCGTGCCTCCGTGTCTCCGTGTTCAATCCGATCTGCGGCGGGGCGATCGAGAATCACGCTCGGTCATCTAGACGACACTATCGGCGCTCGTCGCGGCGCGCGCGCTCGGGCGTTGCGAGGCCGCGTAGCTGGAGCCCGAGGGACATGCGGAGCAGCGGCTCGAGCGCGCCGTCGAGCGTGGTGGTGCCGGAGAGCCACGCCATCAACGCGAAGTAGTAGAGCGCGAAGCTGTTCTGCGCGAGGAGCACGGGCATGACGTCGGCGGCGATCTCCCCCCGCGCTTGCGCGCGCTGCACGACGCCTGCGACGTGGTGCAAGGTCGCGAAGGTGAGCTGGTTCACGCGCGTCGCGTTCGGTCCGTCTGCGCCGGGGATCTCCTTGACGAACGCGCGCGCGACCGAGGGCGGCGCGGCGGCGTAGACGCGGAAGAACCCGCGATAGAGGTGGAGGAGCTGCTCGAGGAGCGGCGCATCGCTCGGGAGCGTCCGCAGACCCTCGTCGACCGCAGCCGAGAGCTTCTCCTCGAAGACGAGGAACAGCAGATCGACCTTGTCGCGCGCGTAGAGGAAGAGCGTTCCGCTCGCGAACCCGGCGCGCTCGGCGATTTGCTTGGTCGTGGTCGCCTCGAACCCCTGTGCTTCGAAGAGGTCCCACGCCGCGTCCCGCAGACGCTCGCGCTTGTCCTCCTTGCGGAGGTCCCTTCGGCTCGTCCGTGGCGGAGAGGGGCCGACGGTGGCGGCGGAGGGGCGCGGGGCGGTCGGGCGAGGTTTCGTCGCCTTTCTGACCATGGTCACATCTTGCCCGTCGGGAGCGCTCGACGCCAATCCTCGTCGGAAAGCGAGGGAGCCCCGCTCGACCCCGAGCTCTCGACGAATTCCTCGGCGACGTCGCTATGATGACCGTCCACGGGTCTCTCTCTCCCGAGACGACCCTCCGACCTGCATGGACGAACTCCTGCTCCCCGTCGTCGTGGCTCGCCTCGTCGATCGCGACGAAGTGATGGACGTCGCGGAGCGCGCGCTGAAGCAACAGGTCGCGCTCTTGCCGCTCGAGACTGCGCCGTCGGACGCGAGCTTGCACGCGATCGAGCTCTATGCGCCGGGTCTCGCGGAGCCGCTCGTCGTGCTCGGATCGACCGTCGGCGAGCCGGTGCTCGGATACTTCCCGGTGCAGGTCCAGCCGTTCGGCGACGACGGCGTCGAGGTGCTCGAGCGCTTGCTCGGCCGCGGACCGCTCCCCTCGGCGCCCCTACCGACGACACAGCCGAGCGTGTCCTCGCGTCGCGACGGGCACGTCGACGCGAGGACGGAGACCATCTCCTCGATCCCGCCGATGCCCGGCGACGGTCGGGCGAAGATGACCTCGGAGCCGCCGTTGGCGGGCCCGAACCAGCTCCTCGGCGGGAAGTACCGCATGGAGCAGCTCGTCGGCGGCGGCGGGATGGGGCGCGTGTATCGCGCGCACCACGTCGCCCTCGACAAGCCCGTCGCCGTGAAGGTCCTCCGTCGTCAGCTGCAGGGCGATCCGCAGTACATCGCGCGCTTCCAGCAGGAGGCGCTCGCCGCGAGCCGCATCGACCACCCGAACGTGGTTCGCGTGATCGACTTCGGGCTCGACGACTACGGGACGATCTACATCGCGATGGAGCTCCTCGAGGGGAAGAGCCTCTCGGAGGTGTTGCTCGCCGAAGGGCCGCTCCCGCTCGAGCGCATCGTCGACATCATGGTGCAGGTGTGCGCCGCCCTCGCGATCGCGCACCAACACGGCATCGTGCATCGCGACGTGAAGCCGGAGAACGTGCTCATCGTCTCGCGCACCGACGACGACGGCACCGTGAAGGAGGTCGCGAAGGTGTGCGACTTCGGCATCGCGCAGCGCCGCGGCGCGAATCGGCTGACGGGCGCGGGGCTCCTCTGCGGGACGGCCGAGTACATGGCGCCGGAGCAGGCGAAGGGGCTCGACGTCGACGCCCGGGCGGACATCTATGCGTGCGGGATCATGGTCTACGAGATGGCCACGGGGCAGCTCCCGTTCACCGGCGCCGACGCGCTCAGCATCGCGCTCGCGCAGGTCTCGCAGGAGCCCACGCCGCCCTCGAAGATCCACGCGGGTGTCGACCCGTCCCTCGAGACCGTGATCCTCAAGGCGCTGAGCAAGGATCCCGAAAAGCGGCAGCAGAGCGCGCGCGACCTGCGGCTCGAGCTGCGGAAGCTCCTCGAGGCGAAGGTCCCGCGCGGCGCGCCCGCGCTGCAGAAGCTCGCGACGCTCCCGACCGTGTCGGCCGTGCCGCAGCCGCCGCAGGTCACTGCGGATCCGTCCTCGAACCGACGCATCCCCGTCGCCCCCGCCGCGATGGACGGCGCGACGAGCCAGATCCGCGCAGAGCAGCTCGCCGAGGAGATCGCGCGCGAGCCTGGACCGAGGCTCCGCTGGCTCGACTCGATGTTCGGCAAGCCGGACTACGGCCGCGTCGTCCGCGCGTTCACCCTCGCGATGCGTGCGCTCGGCCGGCGCGCGGAGTTCGTCGCGCTCGCCGATCTCGTCGACATGCTCGCGTCGCACGCGCAGAAGCTCCCCGAGGGGGACGCCGAGCGAACGTTCCTCCTCGACGAGCTCCGCTCGCTCGAAGCGGACTCCGTCCACGAAGCGCTCGCGCGCTCGCACCTCGAGGGCTCGTCGAACCTGCGCGACGCGACGCGACGCCTGCTGGTGCGCGCGGGCGAGGCCGGCGTCGAGGCGATGTGCACGGCGCGCATCGCGAGCGAGTCGAGCACCATGGCGCGCGCGCGCTTCGTCGAGGTGATGCGCGAGCTCGCGGCGTCGAGCGCGGCGGTACTCCGCTCCGAGCTCGGGCGCGCGGCGGCCGGCGCCGTGGACGCTGCGTACGCCGAGGATCTGCTGCGCGCCGTCCCCGATGCGCTCGACGAGTCGCTCGGCGGCGCCATCGTCCCGCTCCTCGCGCACTCGGCGGCGCCGGTACGGCGCGCGGCCGCGTCCGCCATCGCGTGCACCTGGGGCACGATGGCGCGTCGTCCGCTCGGCGCGGTCCTGCGCGATCCCGACGAGGGCGTGCGCATCGCGGCGTTCACCGCCGTGCGTCGCACCGGCGGCGTCGACGTCGAGGTCGTGAAGATCGTCTCGGCGCTGCTCGCCGACCCCGATTCGAGCACGCCCGATCTGCGCGCCGTCGCGGCCGCGGCGCTCGCGGGCGTGACGACCTCCGCGCGCACCGACGCGATCTCCGTCCTCACCCGAGCGCTCGAGCCTCGGACGAAGAGCGCGCTCAGCTTCTTCCGCAACGCTCCGACCCACGACGACGAAGCCCTGACCATCGAGACGGTGGCGCGCGCGCTGCTCACGATCGGCGGAGGCGACGGACGGCGCCTCGTCGAACGACGCGCGACGCGCAGCACGGGGGACGTGCAGCGTCGACTGACGCGTCTGCTTGCGACCGCGCGCCCGTGAGCCAAACTTTCATCGACCGCGGGCCGGGGGGCTTGACGCGGAACTGACCATGGTCATTATGACCATGGTCAGAAAACGAGGGAGGTCCTTCGATGGTCACAGCCACGCTCGCGGAAGCTCGCCGCAGATACTTCGACGAAAACGCGTTCGGTGACGACGGCGGGTACTCGTCGAAGTGGGTCGACTTCAAGCTCGGCCCCATCCCGTTCCCCTTCCCCAACAGCGCGGAGCGCGTACGCGCCGTGCAGTTCCACGACCTGCACCACATCGTCACGGGCTACCGCACCGACTTCATCGGCGAGCTCGAGATCGCCGCGTTCGAGATCGGCGGCGGCTGCGGGGACATGCTGGTCGCCTGGATCCTCAACCTATCGGGCATGGCGGCGGGCTTCGTGCTGGCACCGCGCCGCATCATGCGCGCGTTCGTCCGCGGTCGACGCAGCCGGACGCTCTATCGCCACACCTTCGGCGACGCGTTGCTCGCCCGCACGGTCGACGACGTGCGCGAGGAGCTCGGCATCGATCGTGATCCGCGTCCCATGACCGCGGGAGAGATCGTCGCCGCACTCCTGTACGGCGCGATCGGCTGGATCGTCGGGACGATCCTGTTCTGGACGATCGTCCCGCTCGCCCCCTTCGGCGCGCTCGCCTTGAACGCTGCCAAGAGGCGCGCCACCACGCGTCGAGAGCCGGTCTCCGGCGGAGCGCAGTAGCCTCAGGTCTCGGGACGGAGCAGCGGGAAGAGGATCACGTCGCGGATCGACGCCTGGCCGCAGAGCATCATCACCAGTCGATCGATGCCCATGCCGAAGCCGGCCGCGGGGGGCATGCCGTGCTCGAGGGCGCGGATGTAGTCCGCGTCGAAGTCCATCGTCTCGTCGGCGCCGCGGGCCTTCTTCGCGACCTGCTCCTGGAAGCGCGCTGCCTGGTCGTCGGGATCGTTGAGCTCGCTGAACGCGTTGCACAGCTCGCGCCCCTCGATGAACAGCTCGAAGCGGTCGGTGAGGGACGGATCGTCGTCCTTGCGACGCGCGAGGGGCGAGATCTCGAACGGGTGATCGATGACGAACACCGGGATGGACTGCGACGTCTCGTCCGACACCGGGCCGGTGCGGTGATCGGCGGCGAGGAACGGCTCCGCGAGGTACTCGTAGACGGCGAACAGTCGCTCGCCGGCGTTCTCGCACTTCGCGATCCCCTTGCGGAAGTTCCCCCAGTCGATGGCGCGCGCCTGCACCTTCGACCACTCCTTCATCTTCTCGGGCGCGTCGCGGAGCGTCTTCTCGAGGTAGTCGACGAGCGTGCGCCATCCGCCGTCGCACGCGACCACGAGCTCGGGGACGCCGGTCGCGCGCGCGGCGGCGAGGGCGGCCTGCTGCATCGGCAGGCGGACGAACGGTCGCTCGAGCGTGAAGCCGCGCTCCTTCTCCCAGCGGGCGTGCGCCTCGGGCATCGCCTCGGCGAGCGCGCGGTCGACGTAGCGGAGCATCTGCTCCGTCATGTTCATCACGTCCTCGTACGTCGCGTACGCGCGGTAGAACTCGATCATCGAGAACTCGGGGTTGTGCCGAGTGCTGATGCCCTCGTTTCGGTAGCAGCGCGCGATCTCGTAGACGCGGTCGAACCCGCCGACGAGGCAGCGCTTGAGGAAGAGCTCGGGCGCGATGCGGAGGAAGAGATCGAGATCGAGCGCGTTGTGGTGCGTGTGGAACGGGCGCGCGACGGCGCCGCCGACCAACGTCACGAGCGAGGGCGTGTCGACCTCGAGGAACCCGTCGTCGTCGAGGAAGCGGCGGAGCGCCCGCACGATGAGCGCGCGGGCGCGGAACACGTCCGTCACGCCGTGGTTCGCGACCAGATCGACGTAGCGCTGGCGGTAGCGGAGCTCGACGTCCTGCAGGCCGTGCCACTTCTCGGGCAGGGGGCGGTAGGCCTTCGTCAGGAGGCGGATCGCCTTGCACTCGACGGAGAGCTCGCCGGTCTTGGTGACCATGATCGGGCCTTCGGCGATCACGTGGTCGCCCACGTCGATCTCGCCGCCGGCGGAGTGCAGTCGCTCGTAGTCCGCGCCGAGGGCGTCCTTGCGGCAGAAGAGCTGGATCTCGCCGGTGCCGTCGCGGAGACGGAGGAAGCTCGCCTTTCCGAAGGAGCGGCCGGCGACGATGCGCCCTGTCACCCGCGCGGTGCGACCGGCGGCGAGCTCCTGGACCTTCGCGGCCTCGTACTTCCCCTCGGCACCGCGCGCGGCGGCGAAGGGGAGGAGCACCTCGGCGATGCGCTCGAACTTGCCGACGTCGTTCGCGAACGGATCCTCGCCGCGGGTGCGTACCGTGGCCGCGCGCTCCTTGCGCGCCTGGATGATCGCGTCCTCGGGGGACGCGTGCTCGAGGATGCTCTCGAGGTGCGGCGGGACGGAGGTGCGTTGGGTCGCGTCGGCGTCGTGCTTCTCGCTCATGACTCGCTCTTTTCGGGGACGAGCGCGCGGAGATCCTCGGGGAGCGGCGCATCCACGAAGAAGCCCGCGACGACCTTGCCGCCCTGATATCCCACGCGGCTCGCGTGCAGCGCGTGGCGACCGAGCTCCGGCGCTGACGGCCCGCCGTAGAGGCCATCGCCGACGAGCGGCGCGCCGATCGCGGCGAAGTGCACGCGGATCTGGTGGCGGAGCGCGCGCCACGCGGTCGCCTCGATCAGCGCGCGCTGCTCACCGTCGGGCGTCTCCCAGCGCTGCAGCACTTTGTATTCGGTCGTCGCGTCGCGAGGGGAGAGGCGCGCGATGTCGCGCTGGTGGACGCAGGCGAACACGCGTCGCTTGTCCTTCGGGTGCGGCGCGACCGGAATGTCGATGGTCCCCTTGTCGGCGAGCTCGCCGGTCGCCGACACCGAGGCGGCGCGGTGGGAGCCCGCGCCCGGCGCCACGATCGCGAGGTAGCGCTTCTCGATGCGCCCCTCGCGGAGCGCCGTCTTGAGCTCCTCGAACGCCGGCTTCGAGCGCGCGATCATCACGAGCCCGCTCGTGTCGGTGTCCAGGCGATGGACGAGGCCGGGCTCCCGCGGATCGCTGCCGACATCGTTCGTCTCGGGGTAACGGGCGACCACGCCGTTCGCGAGGGTTCCGCGTTCGCCGCCTCGGAGCGGGGCGGCCGCGAGGCGCGGTGCCTTGTGGATGATCGCCAAGTGCTCGGTCTCGAGGCGTACGTCGAGGACGACCTCGGGATCGGGGAGCGCGTGCGGATCCGACTGCTCGTCACCGCTCGCGATCTCGAGCAAGTCTCCCGTGTGGACGACCGAGCCCTTGACCGCGCGGCGGCCGTTCACGCGTACCCCGCCTTCCAACAGCGCCTTTGCGCCGGAGCGGGAGACCTGTGCCAGGACGGTGAGCGCCTTGTCGAGGCGGGCGCCGTCGAGTGCGTCGGGAACGGTGAGCGTGCGCTGCGCGGTGTCGGACATGGGGGCTCTGGTCAGTGAAGACGTTGGTCCCCCCTATAGAAGAGGGCCCTGCTGGGGTCGAGGCATAGTCTCGCCTCGACCAATGGCCGGCAGATCGCGCCGGTGCCCCCGTCGCGCTACGTTTGCCGTGCGATGAACAACGTCTGCCAGTCGTGCGGTGCCCCGTCGCGCCCGGGGATCATCCTCTGCGAGTACTGCGAGAGCCCGATCGATCTCGAGGCCGCGAAGCGCGCGATCCCCTGTCGACAGTGCTCGCTGCTCAACGTCGAGTCGGCCCAGCAGTGCATGAAGTGCAAGCAGTGGCTCGTGGTCCAGTGCCTGTTCTGCGCGCACGTGACGCCGCACACGATGCCGGCGTGCCGTCAGTGCAACGAGCCGTTCGCGGGCGCCGCCGAGCGTCGGGCGCAGCGCGATTCGCAGCAGCAGCGCCAGCAGATGTTCAACACGGTCGGCGCCGTCGCGCCCATCGCAGGGTCGCTCCTCGGTGGTGTCGCCGGCGCGCTGCTCGGGAACGCGTTCGGTTCGTCCGGACATTCGCACTCGGGAGACCACTACTCGGGCGGCCACGGCCATCACGGGGGGAGCTCGGACTCGTGGTCCGGGACTTCGCGCGGCCGTGACGACTCGAGCGGAGGCATCTTCGAGTCGGTCAGCGAATCGCTCAGCGAGGTCATCGAGAGCGACGACGACGAATCCAATTCACGCGGCTGACGCCTCGCCGCGCGGAGGGATCCTCCAGATCCCGGTTCGCCACAGCGCGACGAGGAGGGTCGTGCGCGCGATCCAATCGCAGGTGCTGCCGAGCCACACGCCCGAGATCCCGAGCCCCTTCGCGGTCGCGATCCAGGTGGCGAGGAGCCGTACCCCGAAGCCGCCCACGATCGAGACGAGCAGCGCCGCCCGCACGGCGCCCGCCCCGCGGAGCCCCTGGCCGAGGACCACCGACGCCGCCATGAACGGCTGCGCGATGGCCATCACGATGATCGCCTCGGCGGCGAGGAGCTGGAGATCGTGGCGCGGCGTGACCATCGCCGGGAGCTCGCGACGGAACGCGAGGAACAGGAGGCCGAAGGTCGAAAGCGTGACGACGGCGAGGCCGGCCGACGCCCACCCGACCCAGCGCGCGCGCTCGGGACGTCCGGCGCCGAGCTCCTGCGCGACGAGCGCTCCGCACGCGGTCGCGAACCCTTCCACGGTCGTGAACGAAATCGCCTCGATCGCGATCAGCGCTTGGTTCGAGGCCATCGCGTCGTCGCCGAGGCGCGCGATCATCCAGACGAAGATCATGTACCCGGCGTGGTAGACGATGCGCTCGAGCGTCGCGGGGACGGAGAGCCGCGCGAGGGCGCGCAGCGCGAGGCGATCCTCGGTGCGCTCTCTGCGCGCGAAGGGCAGACGGTACGGTCGCAGCGTCGCCCCCGCCTTCGCCGCCGCGGAGCCGATGCGCGAGAGCGCCGCGATCGTCAGGGCGGCCTCGAGCGCGAACGACGCCGCCGTCGAGATCCCCGCGCCGCGCGCCCCCAGCGCCGGGAACCCCCAGTGCCCGTCGATCAACGCGTAGTTCACGGCGACGTGGACGATGTTGACGAAGATGCCGACGACGAGCGGCGTGACCGTGTCGCCGGCCGCGGAGAGCACCGCGAACCCGGCGATCCCCACGCAGTAGAACGGCGCCGCGAAGAGCGCGGCCTCGAGGTATTGCCGCGCGAGGTCGAGCGCGCCGCCGGGGGCGGGGGAGGCGAGCGGGAAGACGAACGGGAGCGAGGGCAACACCGCCACGAACGCGAGGAGCGAGACCGCCACGCCGAGCACGACCGCGACGGCGAGCGCGAGGCGCGTATGTCGCCGCGCTGCGTCGTCGTTCCGCGCACCGACTGCGCGTCCCACGAGCGCGAGCGATCCGACGGCGAACGACGACGTGACCGACATCAACGTCCACTCGAGCGGTCCGGCGATCTGCATCGCGGCGAGCGCGCCCCCGGAGTGGTGCCCGAGCATCACGCGGTCCGCGTAGATCACGCCGGTCTGCACGAGCAGGCCCGCGATCGCCGGCGCCGCGAGCGCGACGATCGATCGCAGTCCAGCGCGGGGGCGCGGCTCGGGGTTCGTCATGACGCGTTCTCGGATTCGCCTCGGATGCGAGAGTGCGCCTGCTGTGATCGAGCCCGCGCGCAAACGAAGCCGCGGCGCGTCGAGAGACGCTACTAGAGCGCCGCTCGGTTTGCGCACGCCAGATTGAACACGGAGGCACGGAGGCGCGGAGGTTCGAGCCGTCTGCCGGTCGTGACGAGACCGTTGCGAGGCTAGTGTCGCCTGCCTGGTGTCCCTGTTCTCCTCAGCGAGGGCCTAGGTGCGAAGCCCGCGGCAGCACTGCCCGAGCTCCGTGTGCCTCCGTGTCTCCGTGCCTCCGTGGTTTCTCGGGTCTTCAAACCGTTTGTTGCTCTAGCGGCGAACGAAGCGGCTGGGTATGGAGCGCCTCCATGAGCTCTATTTCTTCCGTGAAGACGCTGCGGAGCTACGTCGCAGGCGGCTGGGTCGAGGGGAAGGGAAAGCCGGCGTCGCTGGTGAACCCGACGACGGAAGAGGCGCTCGCCGAGGCGTCGACCGAGGGCGTCGACATGGCCGCGGCCCTGGCGTTCGCGCGTGACACCGGCGGGCCGGCGCTGCGCGCGCTCTCGTACAAGGAGCGCGGAGCACTTCTCCGAAAGTTCTCACGAGCGATCCACGAGAAGCGTGACGAGCTGATGGCGCTCGGCGTCCAGAACGCCGGCAACACGCGGAGCGACGCGAAGTTCGACGTCGACGGCGCGTCGCTCACGCTCGCGGCCTATGCGGATCTCGCCGAGGAGCTCGGCGACGCGAGGGTGATCGTCGACGGTGAGCCGTTCAACGTCGGCCGCTCGTCGAAGCTCGTCGGACAGCACGCGTACTTCCCGCTCGAGGGCGTCGCGGTCCACATCAACGCGTTCAACTTCCCCGCGTGGGGCCTCGCAGAAAAGGCCGCCGTCGCGCTCCTCGCAGGCATGCCGGTGATCTCGAAGCCGGCGACGTCCACCGCGCTGATGGCGCATCGGATCATGGAGCTCGCGATCGAGCAGGACATCTTCCCGCGCGGCGCGCTCTCCTTCCTCGCGGGCTCGACCGGGGATCTCGTCTCGCACCTCCGCGGGCAGGACGTCCTCGCGTTCACCGGCTCCGGCAACACGGGCGCGCAGCTCCGCGGCATGCCGAACGTCGTCCTGCACTCGGTGCGCATCAACGTCGAGGCCGACTCGCTCAACGCGGCGATCCTCGGGAGCGACGTCGACGTCGGCAGCGACACCTGGGACCTCTTCGTGAAGGACGTCGCGCGCGACGTCACGCAGAAGGCCGGCCAGAAGTGCACCGCCATCCGCCGCGTGTTCGTGCCGCGCGCACGCCTCGACGAGGCCCGCGAGGTGCTCGCGGATCGCATCTCGAACGCGAAGGTCGGCGACCCCTCGCGCGAGGACGTGCTCGTCGGTCCGGTCGCGACGAAGAAGCAGCAGCAGGACGTGCTCGCGATGATCGAGCGCTTCGTGAAGGGGGGCTGCAAGGCCGTCGTCGGCGGCGGTCTCCCCAAGGAGGTGCTCGGCGTCCCTTCTTCGAACGGAGAGCGCAGGGGCTTCTTCGTCGCACCGACGCTCCTCGAAGCGGCGTCGGTCGACGCGATCGACGTGCACGATCACGAGATCTTCGGACCGGCTACGACGCTCATCCCCTACGACGACACCGCGCAGCTGATCGCCGCGGTCCGTCGCGGCGGCGGCGGTCTCGTCGCATCCCTCTACGCGGACGAGAAGTCCTTCGTGCGCGACGTCGTCTTCGGGATCGCCTCGTCGCACGGCCGCCTGGTCTTCGGGACCGAGAAGGTGGCGGGCTCGGCGGTCCCGCCGGGAACGGTGATGGCGCAGCTCGTCCACGGCGGTCCAGGCCGCGCCGGCGGCGGGGAGGAGCTCGGGGGCGCGCGCGGGATGGAGCTCTATCTCCAGCGGGTCGCGCTCCAGGGGTACGGGCCCCTGGTGGCGTCGCTGCTCGAGGGGGGCAAGAAGCTCTGAGGAGAGAGGTCGTGAAACTTTCGTCCGCCTCACCGATGACCAACAGGGAGGCGGGGAGACGAGGAGAAGAGAGGGAGGTCGAGCGTGTGCTGCCGCGCGCGAGCACCGAGGTTGTGGCCGCGATGGCTGACATCGACGTCGTCGCGGCGTCCGGCAGACCCTCTGGGTCCTCCCTCTCGCCTCCCCGGCTCCCCGCCTCCCTGTTGGTCGGCGGCTTGGTCGAGAGCGAAAAGTTCACGCTCTCTGAGCCGTGTGTGACGAGACCCGCGCTCGAGGATGTACGGGCCAGGGGATTGACGCCGAGCATCGCGGGCCGGTCCCGTGGAAGAGTGTGAAGATTCGTTGACAGCGACGGTGCGCACTTCCTACCCTGACGGCCGTTTCGACGCGCGCGCCAATGATCCGCGCGTGTAACGCTCGTGGAGGCACAGCATGGGTCGCCCGCTCCGTAGTTTCTTCCGTGGCGCTTCGGCGCTCTTCGTCGTCGCCGCGCTCTCCGTCTCCTTCGGAGCGGGATGCGATGACGAGAAGAGCCTCGAGTGGCAGGTGAAGCACCTATCCGACTCGAACCCGATCGATCGCAACAAGGCCATCACCGGCGCCGCGAACGCCTGGCGCAACGTCGATCAGAGCGGCGACGAGGCGAAGCGCAAAGAGTACCGCGACGCTGCCGTCGACGGGCTCGCGAAGGCTTACACGAACGAGGCGATGAAGGATGCCACCAAGGATCGCAAGGCGATCATGGACATCCTCTCGCAGGCGGACGACAAGCGCGCGAAGCCCGCGTTCGTCCACGCGATCAAGAACTACAAGCCGGGTGAGAACGACGACGAAGTGAAGTCGGCGACCCGCGCGGTCGTGAAGAACAAGGGGGACTACCTGGGCGACGCCGACCTCGGCAACGGCTTCGTGACCGCGCTCAAGGCCGTGAAGTTCGCGAACCCGCGCTCCGGCGAGCTCGGCGCGATGTTCGGCGATGCCCTCTCCAGCATCAAGGCGACGGGCACCAAGATGGAGCTCCTCGCGATCGTGACCGGGCCGCACGACGGGCAGGACACGCCGGCGAACAAGGAGCTCGCGGGTCGCATGGCGATCGCCGCGCAGGCGCTCGGCGACGTCGGCGACGCGTCGATCGTGAACCAGATGATCGACGCGATGTTCGAGCACGCCTCGAAGATGGCGAAGCGGAAGGATCCCTCGACCGGTGAAGAGGTCGAGCAGGCGTCGCCGCTCACCACCGCCGTCTCGATGCTCCTCGGCGGCTCGATCGCGAAGATCGGCGAGGCCGCCATCGCGCCGCTGATGCCGTTCGTGAAGGACGAAGACGGCAACGAGAAGGTCAAGGCGACCAAGGAGAAGTTCAAGAAGTACATCTCCCCGGGCGGCTCCGGGAAGCCGACCGCGTACGTCGACATCGCGACCACCACCGTCGCGAACATCGGCCTGCCGAAGGTCGCGCAGGAGATCGCCGCGATCGTCCGCGACAAGAAGACCAAGGACGCGGATCGCAAGCCGCTCATCGGCCTGCTCGTCTCGCTCCCCGCCGACGAGACGGTCATCTCCGCGATCAAAGAGGGCTACGCGAACACCGTCAGCGACAAGCTGAAGATGGACATCGCCGGGTCGGCGTCACGCCTGATGAACAAGGACCTCACCGACTGGCCCCTCGGCATCGC
>JBKJQC010000687.1:0-5137 GCA_046593995.1 Polyangiales bacterium | reverse complement strand
GAAAAGGAAGCGGCTGGAGCGCATCGCCCCAAACGTATCACGCGCCACGCGACCCGGCGCTCGGCTCACGTCTCATTCGTCGAGGGCGGCCGCTGATCGGCCGACCTCCCACCGCGTCACACCCGAGGGCAGCCGGCCCGTCTTCCGGTATGTTCCGCTCCGCCATGGCCGCCGACCGGATCTTCCGCGCGATCTCCTGGGACGAGGAGCGCGTCGTCGAGCACGACTCGCTCGAAGCGGCGTTCGCCGCGATCGCCGCGGGAAAAGTCACTTGGGTCGACATGCTCGGACGGAACGAGGAGAACCATGCGCTCCTCGGCCCGACCGCCTTGGACATCCACCCCCTCATCATCGAGGACGTCTTCGGCGACTGCGTCCGGCCCAAAATCGAGGACTACCAGCGCTACCTCTACGTGCTCTTCCACGCTCCGTCGTCCGCACCGAAGGACGACGACCCCGACACCCTCGACCTCCTCGAGATCGACATCCTCCTCGGGCAGAACTGGCTCGTGACCCACCACGCGCAGACCTCGAAGGCGATGGACACCGTGTGGTCGGAGGTCGTCCGAAACCCGCGCCCGCTGAGGAAGGGCGCGGCCTGGATGGCCCATGCGGTGCTCGACCGGGTCGTCGACGACTATCTGCCTCTCCTCGATCGCATCGACGAGTCGATCGACACACTCGAGCAGGAGGTCCTCGGCGACCGTGGCGCCGACGTCCTCCAGCGCATCTTCGCGATCAAGCGTCAGCTGCAGCAGCTGCGGCGCGTGTCGATCCACCAGAAGGAGGTCCTCTACCGGCTCAGCCGCGGCGAGTTCGACGAGATCCCCGAGCCCCTCATCCCCTTCTTCCGCGACGTCCACGACCACTTCGTCCGCGTCTCCGATCTCGCGGACAGCTACCGCGACCTCGTCTCGGGCACCTTCGAGGCGCACCTGTCGGTGCAGTCGAACAAGGCGAACTCGATCATGAAGACGCTGACGCTCGCGACCACCCTCTTCATGCCGCTCACGTTCCTCGCCGGCGTCTACGGCATGAACTTCGAGCACATGCCGGAGCTGAAGGATCCGCGGGCCTACCCGGTGAGCCTCGGCGTGATGGTCGTGATCGCGATCGTCGTGATCCTGCTCTACAAGCGGAAGCGCTGGATCTGAGGCGATTTCGAAGCTCGAGGGCTCGATTCAGGGGCCGCGCAGGACGTCGATCGAGTGGAAGATCGACTTCGTGCGCTGCGCGTATGCGCCGACCTCTCCCATGGAGAACCAACGCGCGGCCGGGATCCGCACCTTGATCGAGTAGCGTGCCTCGGTGCTCGTGAGGGTCGCCGGGCGCTTCGGATCGAAGATGCGGCACTCGACGTCTCCCTCGAGCCCTCCGTCGCCGACGCTCGCGCTCACCGATGCGCGGAGCCCGATGATCGAGCCCTTGCTGTGCGGGATGTCGTTCGGGATCTGCAAGCTCGCAGGCTGTGGTCCGGCGTCGCCCATCGCGGGGAGCGTGAAGCCGCCTGGGCTGCACGGACCTCCGTTGCACCCGGTCGCGCGCGCGACCTGGAAGCTGTTCGACACGAGCGAGACCGCGCAGAGATAGAAGCCCCGCGGCGAGGTGTCGCTCGGGTTGATCCGGAGGAGCAGGCCGGCGCTCCCTCCGTCGACGCCGCCGTCACGTGATGCGCCGGTGTCGTCGACGCCACCGTCACGCGGCGTCCCCTCTTCGGCGATCGAGAACGTCGTCGTCGCCACGACCGCGGAGCTCCCCGAGCCGGTCGTTCCCTCGATGAATTTCAGCTCGTCGGTGAGGCTGCCGCCGGAGAGCGAGTCATCGTCCGCCGCGACCTGGAACACGCCGCCGCCGGTGCCGTACGATCTCCACGCAGAGATCGACTTGAAGGGGTCGAAGAGGAGACGCTGGGGCGAGGGGATGAAGGCGGTCGACGGCGCGCAGGCCGCTCCGACCGCGCTGCCCGCCTGCGTCGGGTTCGCGACGTTCGGACAGTTGTCGCATTCGTCGGGGACGCCGTCGCCGTCCTCGTCGTGGCCGGTGCACACGCGCCCGTCGGGCAGCGTGAACGGACCCGTGTCCGCGACGACTTCCTCGTCGGGCGCGTCGAGCTCCGTCTCGTCGATGGTGACGTCCTCGCCTCCGTCGACGGAGGCGACCTGGTATTCCCATCCGCACCCGACCTGCAGCGCCCCCCACACCGACAGCGCCGCGGCGCTGCCCACCGAGATCGCCGGCAGGATCCGCATGAGCCGACGTCCACGTTCCATGTCCCTGAATCATGCCTCGCCCGGGGCGATGTGCGGCAACAATCTGCGAAATCGGAACGCGTGGGGGGGAGCAAGTCAGCCGAGAAGCGTCACGGACGCCGACCGCGCGGCCTGAGCGCAGCGGTGGCCGCGAGCGCCGCGGCCACCACCAGACCGAGCCATTCGCGGTCCGTGGACACGAGCGCGCACCCGCACGACTTGCGCGACGGCGGCGCCGGGCTCGGGGTCGACTGGGGAGGTGCGCTCGGCGGCGCGGCCGATCCCAGCGCGAGGCCAGCAGCGGCCGGCGGCTCCCCCCCGCAAGCCCAGCCGCTGGCCCCTCCCATGGCCAGCGAACAGCGCTCGATGAGCGACCCGTCGTGGCGCGTGGTCGACATCGTGAGCGCCGCAGCCCCGAGCTGGATCGAGAGGAAGTGGAACGTCGCCTCGAACTTCTGCGTCGTCTTCCCGCCGCGGAAGTCGCGATAGAGCGGTGCACCGCCGCCACCCGTGACGACGTAGCGGAGTCCGTTGGCGTCCCCGCGCTCGTAGATGTGATCGTGCCCGGAGAAGACGACGTCGACCTTGTGCGCGCGGAACAGCTCCGGGACCTTGGCGATGATCATCGCCTCGTTGCCGCCGTGGAGGCCCGACGAGTACGGGCCGTGGTGGAGGATGACGAAGCGCCACTTCAGACCGGCCTCGCCGTCGGCGGCCTCGAGCGCCTTCTGCAACCACGCGCGCTCGCCGGACGCGAACTCGTCCTGCGCGTCGACCATGAAGAAGCGCGCGGAGCCCCAGCGGAACGTGTACCAACGCTCCGCCGCATCGGGCGGGGCGGGGACGCGGAACATCCGCGCGTAGCGCTGCGCCCCGTCGGACGTGGGCATGGCGATCTCGTGGTTACCGATGGTGGGAAAAAGGCAGCGCTCGCGCAGCAGATCGCGCTCGATCGTGAAGAACTCGCGCCAGTCGGCGACCTGGCTACCGTCGTAGACCATGTCCCCCGTGTTCACGAGGTAGTCGGCCGGTGTCTTGCGGATCGCCGCCACGATCGCGGCGTGCGCGAAGCGATTCGATCGATTGTCGCCGTACACGACGAACGTCGAAGGGCGATCGTCCTCGGGGGCCGTCGTGAAGGTCCCATCGGCGCTCGTCCCGTCGTCGAGCGCGATCGACCAGCGATACGAGGTCGCGGGCTCGAGGCCCGAAGCCGCGAGCTCGATCGTCGCGTCCTTCGTCGTGCTCTCCGCCTTGGCTACCGGTCCCGGCGCCGGGACGACCGCGCCGTCCGGCGCACCTGCCGGCAAGCTCGGGACGGCTCCCGCGCTGGGGGCCGCCGCCGCGCCCCGCACGATGGTGAGGGTCGCGTCGTGCGGCGTGTCGAGCTCGCCGAGGACCGCGACGCCGCGCGACCCGAGGTCCTGGATGTAGGGGCCGCGAATCCACGTGGCGGCGTGCGCGAGGGCGTCGAACGCGGTCACCGCGAGGGCAGCACCGAGACATGCGCCGCGCAGCGCTGCGAGCCGACTCACGCTCATGATGGAAGCACGCCGTGTAACCGAACGCGGTCGCTTCGGCCAGACTTGCGGCGCGACGCCCGCGGAGCGACCGAGTCAGGGGTGAACCGGACGAGCGCGCGCGCGCTGATCGCTGTGGGGCTCGCGGCCGTCGGACTATCGACATGCTCGCTCGCGTGCGGCTCGCGTCCGCCGCCCACCTCGACGACGCCAGCAACACCAGGCAGCGCGGTGATCCTGCCCGCGCCGGTGCTCGCCGAGCAGGTGCCGATCGGTGATCCGGTCGCTCCCGCCTCGGCCGCGCCGCAGGCCTCCGCCTCGCACTAACGCTCCAAAGAGAGGTCGTCCGCCGTCAGAAGCGTGAACTTTTCTCTCTCGACCCGCGCCGCCGATGAACAGGGAGGCGGGGAGGCGGGGAGGAGATCCCGAGGGTCTGCCGGGCGTGCGACGACGTCATGCCAGCCGTTGCGGCCACAACCTCGGTGCTCGCGCGCGGCAGCACATGCTCGACCTCCCTCTCACTCCCCGCCTTCCCGCCTCCCTGTTGGCGGGCGTGTAAGCGAGCGAAAGATTCACGACCTCTCAGTCGTCAGTGATGGCAGAGATGGCGGTGACGGTACCTCGCGAGCTCGGGTCGGCTCGGTCTCGTCTCGGGCTGACGACTGACGACTGACCTGGCGGAAGCCGCTTCGCGAAGGGCTTACGGAAGTTGGCCCGCGGGTGTGTCCACGGGTTATCCACAGCCTGTGTATGACGCGTCGTGGCGATGCGGCGCGAGCGCGCGTCATCCCCCGAAAACCTACAGCATTTCGGCCCGCTGCCTTCTTGACGGCGGGGTGTGCGGCTCCGTAGGGTGGGGCGGTTCGTGGTGAGAAGTGGCAAATGGTGCCGCATCTCCCCATGCGAGAAGATCGGCGAGCAGCGCGATGTGGCAGGGGCAGTACGAGCACGCGATCGACGCGAAGGGGCGCACGAGCCTCCCTGCGCGCTTTCGCGATGCGCTCGCCTCCGACGAAGCGTCGCCCGACGAACGCAGCGATCGACCGCGCGACGACGCCACGCGCTTCGTTCTCACCTCGGGTCTCGATCCGTGCCTCGTCGCGTACCCGCTCTCCGAGTGGCGCGCGTTCGAGGAGAAGCTCTCGAAGCTCCCGCGCTTCGATCCGCATGTCGTGAAGCTGCGTCGCATCTACGTGAGCGCCGCCGTCGAAGCGCAGGTGGACGGTCAGGGCCGCGTGTTGGTTCCGCCGTCGCTCCGTTCGTATGCCGCGCTCGAGAAAGAAGTGATCTGGGCCGGGATGGGGCGGTACGCGGAGCTCTGGGCCAAGGAGCGTTGGGTTCGCGCCACCGAGACGACCGAGGACGAAC
>JBKJQC010000187.1:0-7361 GCA_046593995.1 Polyangiales bacterium | reverse complement strand
CGAGCCACGCGCTCGCGGTGCAGGTCTCGATGTTGCCGGTCGCGCCGCAGCGGGTGTTGCCGTTGGTGCAGGGGACGCAGTTGCCCGAGCTGCACGAGAGGCCGCCGGTGCATGCCGTGACGGTCGACCAGTCCTTGCAGCCGCTCACCTGCGTCGCGCAGACCTGATACGCGTCGGCGGCTCCCGCGGCGCACTTCTTCGTGCCGTCCACGCACTGGTCGGTGCACGTCGTCGAGCAGATGCCCGCGGAGCAGACCTTGCCGGTGTCGCAGGCAACGGGCGTCGACCAGTTGGTGCAGCCGGAGGGCTGCGTCTCGCAGACCTGCGCGGAGTTGCCCGAGCACTGACGCGCAGCGAGCGTGCATGCGTTGGTGCAGGTCGCGGCGCAGACGCCGCCGCCGCAGGTCGTGCCGCCGGGGCACGCTACGGCTGCCGACCACTCGGTGCACGCGCCGGCCTGCACGCACGTGCGGAGCGCGTTGCCGTCGCACGTCTTCGTGTTGAGGGGACACGCGGTCGGGCACGTCTCGCCCGACGTCGCCGTGTCGGTCGCCATCGACGAGTCGGTCGCCGCGACCTTCGTGTCCATGCCCATCGCGGACGAGTCGGTCGTCGTCCCCGACGTATCCGTCGGCGTGACGCTCGAATCGCCCGCGGTCCCATCGGTTGTCGCGCCGTCTTCCGTCGGGGTCGTGTCGTCGCCCGCAGTCCCGTCGCCCGCGGTGCCCGAGTCGGTAGCCGGCGCATCCGTCTCGTCGCCGCCGCCCGTGGCGCAGCCTGCTGCGATGGAGAGAAGAGCGACGAGCGCGACGCGCGGGAGAGCAGAAGTCATCGACATCCTCGGTACCGTCGGTGTGGGAGGACCGGCGTAGTGGTCATGAAGTACGGCTGGGGCCGCGAATTATTCACGCCACCAGCGTTCGTGCCAGTCCGGCCGCGTCGATCGTCTCCCCGATCAGGGAGGCGCTGCGTTTTGTGCGCTCCGGGTCGTTCGGCGAGTGTCCGCGTTCTCGCCTCGACGGACGCCTCTCCGGCTTGCGACCGACTCGCTCGGGCAACGCTTCGCGTCGACAAAAGCGCGAACACGGCATGCCGACGACGCTCGGGACCATGGCCCCGATGCCATCGCAGCACACCGCGCGGCGCGAGATCAGCGCGTCAGAGGATCGGACCCGCCGGCATCGGCACCGGCATGTCGTCGTCGCCAGATCGCGTCGTCGGCTTGGGGTCGTTCGGCTGCTCAGGGACCCAAGGGCGCACGTGCTCGAGCGGCTGCTCGTCCTTGCGCGGTCCCTCCGGCGTGATCTGCTTCTGCTCGTCCATGGTCGGCCTCCAGGTCGAGGTAGTGCATCACATGGGCCGCAAACGGGTGGGGGGCCGATGACCAGGAGCGCGCGCTGACCACGTCACACGCACGCGACGCACAGACCGGTATGCCGCCATTTTTCGCGTGATCCCGACGAGCAGAGCCTTGGCCGCGCCCTTGCTGAAGGGACGAGACATGTCTCTGCGCGCGCTCGCCCTCACGGTGTGTCTCTCGCTCACGTCCCTGTCCATGGGATGCCTCGCGACCGGCGCCGAAGAGACCGAAGAAGAGCGCGACGCAGAGCTCGCAGGCGCGATCGACATCCCCGAGGAGAGCGCGTCCGAGCTCGAAGGTGAGCAGCCGACGGACGACGACGGCGAAGAAGAGGACGCCGCGCAGCCTCCGCCGCCGCCCGACAGTGTGGAACGGGCCGAGCCCGAGCTCGCGTGGTACGTGTCCGGGTGCAGCGTCACGAACTGCAAGATGTCGGACATGTGGAACCGCCTCGACGGCCAGCGGCTCGCCGACGGCGCGCACCTGTTCGGCGGTCGCGGCAACGATCGCGGCCGCGCGGAGTCCCGCGCGCTGAACGTGAACTTCGGCATGCGGCGGATCATCGAGGTCGCCGGCAAGAAGGACACGTTCGTCTACGCGTGGAACGTCGACATGGAGACCGGGGGAAACCTCTCGGGGTGGGTCCGCGAGCGGCTCGTGAACGGAGGACGCGGCGCCTCGATGCCGACGATCCGCAACCCGCGTCGTCCGTCGGGCACCAAGGCTTATCGCTTCCGCACCGAGGCGCAGACGAAGGCGATCCTCGCGAAGTACGGCGACCTCAAGGTGTCCGCCTACAAGCCAGAGGATCGCGGCTCGAACGTCGTGAGCCACTACCTCGCGCGCACCGACGAGCACATCAACATGACCCAGGGCATCCCGGGTCGGAGCCCCGGGCTCGCCAACGACACGTTCGGTGTGCTCGATCCGAGCCTCCGCTTCGTGCCTGCGGTCGCGGCCAAGGACACGCGCGTGCGCATCCGACTCTTCAGGAACGACGGCCGCGGCACGCCTTCGGCCTATTCGATGACGTTCGTCTATGGCCGTGTGGGCGGACGCCGCGGATGGATCGCCAAGCTCGCACTCCGCTGATCTAGGGTGCGTCCATGCGACGCTTGCTTGCCCTCATCATGCTCCTCGGCTGCTCTTCGTCGACCCCGCCGTCGACCCCGCCGGCCACCACCGACGCGGCCACGATCGATCCGAACGAAGTCGTCTTCGGCGGCGATCGCCCCGTCAACTACTTCAAGGTCGCCGAGGGGCACGATCCGAAATCGCCGCTCCCGCTCGTGATGGTGCTCCACGGCTACGGCGCGAGCGGCTTCGCGCAGGCCGGTTTCTTCCGCCTCGAGAAGCTCGCCCTCGCGGGGAAATTCATCCTCGTCGCGCCCGACGGCACGCCGCGCAAGGACGACTCACGCCGCTTCTGGAACGCCGTCGACACCTGCTGCGACTTCGAGAAGACCGGCGTCGACGACGTGAAGTACCTCACCGGTCTCGTCGACGAGATCGCCGCGGTGTGGGCGATCGACAAGAAGCGCGTGTATCTCGTCGGGCACTCGAACGGCGGAGCGATGTCCTATCGCCTCGGGTGCGACGCGGCCGCGAAGTTCGCCGCGATCGTCACGCTGGCGCCTCCGTTCTACTCCGACCTGACGAAGTGCAAGCCGAGCGAGCCGGTCGCGATTCGTCACCTGCACGGCACCGCCGACGAGACGGTGCCCTACCAGAGCGGGCCGCTGAGCGTGGGTGGTGGCCTCGTCGCTCCCGGCGCGCGGAAGAGCGCGGAGGCGTGGGCCGCGTGGAACGGCTGCTCCGCCACTCCGGACGAGAGCGCCGCGCCGATCGAGTTCGACGGAAAGGTCCCCGGCGCCGAGACGAAGATCGCAAAGTACACCGGCTGCAAGCCGAACGGCGACGTCGAGCTGTGGTCGCTCGAGGGCACGTCACACATCCCGTTCGAGCTCTCCCCGGAGCTTCCCAACTCGATCTGGAGCTTCTTCGAGGCGCACCCGAAGCCGTGACTACTCCTTCGTGATCTCGTAGGCGTCGACTTCGACGCCCGTGATCGTCTTGAAGTAGCCCTTCGCCTTCTTCGGATCGCCGCCGACGTTGAACGTGACGAACGTCGCGCCGTAGCTCGAGGAGCCGCCGAGGGGCGTCGTGACGCCGTTCTTGTAGTGGCCGTTCGACGCGTACCAGGTGGCCCACCACGTGTCGCTGTCGTGCGCCGGCTCGTGATCGCGACGCTCGACGCCGCCGAGCCCCGACACCGTCACGAAGTTGCTGCCGGGTGCTCCTGCCTTCACGACCATCCTCGCGAACTCGCCCGCGGCGCCGTGGCCGTTGGCGCCGTCGCCGACGTCGTTCATCGTCTTGGTGCGTGAGTAGGAGTGCTCGTGGCCGGTCATCACCAGCGCGCCGGCGTTCTGGCAGATCTGGTAGGCGTCCCACCCGACCTCGTTGCCCTTCCCGCCGATTTGCATGGCGTTCTGGTTCTTGTGCCACGCGCACACGCGCCAGATCGACTTGTCCGCGGCGAGGGAGTCCCGCAGGTACTTCGTGTGCGCCGCATCGTTCGCGACGACCGGTTCGGTGCCGATGCTCGAGAGGATGAAGAAGAGGCCCTGATAGGTGCACGACATCTTCTGGCCGTACTCGCCGGTGCAGCTCGCGCCCGTGATTTTGCCGAGCCGCGCTTCGAACCGCGACTTGTACCCGCTCCACGATGCGACGTCGTGATTGCCCTCCGCGGCGAAGACGGGGAAGTCCGCACCGAGGCCGGTGTTCAGCATCGTCTCCCAGGCTGTCGGACTGCTGATGTAATCGAAGTCGCCGAGGATCACGACGAAGGCTGCACCCTCGCTCTTGATCAGCTGCAGCACCTTGAGCGTCGAGTCCGGGCGGTTCCCCATGTCGCCGACGAACGCGACCTTCAGGTTCGGAACCGTCGCACCGCCGGCGGGCGTCTCCATCGTTGCGCCGTCGCTGCCGGCGGAGACTGTGTCCGACTGGCCGTCGGCGGGCGGCGTCTTCGTGTCGGTGGGCGTCCTCGTGTCGGTGGTGGAGGTCGCGCTGTCGGTGACCGGCGCGTCGTTGCCGGTGCTGCCGCTGTCGTCTGCGCTCCCGCTGTCGTCTCCGTTCGCGGTCTCGTCGCTCGTGGCGTCGGAGGTCGCGTCGGTCGTCCCCGGATCGACGGTCGTCCCCTCTTCGGAGGAGCCGCTGCACCCGGCCATGACGGCGAGCGCGCACGCGAGGTGGAGCGAGGGGCGGATCGGCTGAGCCATGCGCGCGAGTATATGCCGCGCTTCCCGGTAGTGCCGTCGAGCACCAGTGTCACCTCGCGGTGACTCCCTACCCGTGGAGCGGTTTCGCCGAGAATCTCGCGGAGACAGCCCGTACCTCGAACGTCTGCGCTCGAAGCTTCCGTCCGGGCGCTCGCGTATGATGCCCGCGCGCAATGCGGGACATCGACGACCTCGCCGCGACGATCGAAGCGCGATTCGCGACGTTCGGTACGATCTCGCTGGCCGAGACGCTCGCACGCAATCCGCAGAGCACGATCGAGCCGCCACGGCCCGACACCGACGACCGCACGCGCCGAGCCATCGCCGCGTGGCAAGCGCTCGCCTCGGTTCCTACGAGCGAAGGTCTCGCGGTCGAGCGCACGCTCGGCGAAGGCGGCATGGGGATCGTGCGGCTCGCCGAGCAACGCTCGCTCGGTCGCAAGGTCGCCGTGAAGACGCTCCGCGAAGGCGCGACCGATCGCGACGCGGTCATCAAGCTCCTCCGCGAGGCCTGGATCACCGGGTCGCTCGAGCACCCGAACGTGGTGCCGGTCTACGACGTGGGGCTCGACGCCGCGGGCGGTCCGCAGATCGTCCTCAAGCGGATCGAGGGTGTCGTCTGGCACGATGTGATGCACGAGCCCCACGAGATCAAGCAGCGCTTCGGCGCCGACGACCCCTTGGAGTGGAACCTCGCAATCCTCGCGCAGGTCTGTCGCGCGGTGCACTTCGCGCACTCACGCGGCGTGCTCCATCGCGACATCAAGCCGGGCAACGTGATGATCGGCGAGTTCGGCGAGGTCTACGTCCTCGACTGGGGCATCGCCGTCTCGCTCCGTGACGACGGGACGGGACGTTTTCCGCTCGCCTCCGACGCGACCGATCTCGCGGGCACGCCCGTGTACATGGCGCCCGAGATGCTCGGCGGAGAGTCGTCGCGCCTGACGGAGCGCACCGACGTCTATCTGCTCGGAGCGACGTTGCACGAGCTCGTCATTGGTCGCCCGCCGCACGAGGGAACGACGATGCAGACCATCGTCGCGAGCATCGTGAAGTCGGAGCCCGATCTCGCCGGCGTGTCGTCGGAGCTCGCGAAGGTGATCCGCCGCGCGCTCGCGCCGAAAGGGGACGATCGCCACGCGTCGGCCGACGAATTGCGCCTCGCGCTCGAGCGCTACGGGAAGCACCGCGGCTCGATGCGCCTCGTCGAACGCGCGGCCGAGAGCCTCGCGCGACTGCGCGCGTCGATCGCCTCGGGAGAGCCGCGCCGCGTGCTCTACAACCTCCTCGGCGAGTGTCGCTTCGGCTATCGCGCCGCGCTCGTCGAGTTCGGCGAGAACGACGACGCGCGGATCGGTCTGCGAGACGCGCTCCTGGCCATGGTCGAGCAGGAGCTCACGGCGGGGGATCCCGAGTCGGCGGCCCTCCTCCTCGACGAGGTCGAGAACGCACCGAGCGAGCTCGCGACGAAGGTCGACGAGGCCCGTCGTACGCGTCTTGCCGAGCAAGAGCGCGTGGCACGGCTGCAGGCGCTCGGCCGCGACCTCGACAAGGAGCCCGGCTCGCGCACCCGCGCGTTCCTCGCCGCGATGCTCGGTCTGTTGTGGGTCTTCACCCCCATGATCCGCCTGTGGAAGCCCGAGCTCGGGACGACGCACACCGTCACGATTGCGATCGATCTCTTCATGATCGCGATCACCGTGGTGCTCGCCTGGTGGGCGCGCGAGTCGATGACCAAGACGGCGGTGAATCGCCGTCTGATCGCGACGCTGCTCCTGACGCTCGTCGGTCAGACGGTGCTCGGCTTCACCTTCCTAGCCGCCTCGATGCCGCCGGTGATGGCGCACTGGATGCACCTCTTGATCTGGGGACTGACGCTCGGGGCGGTCGCGATCCACCTCGAGCGCGCGCTCGCCCTCGCGTCGATCGTGTCGTTCTCGCTCTTCTTCGCGGTCGCGCGGTGGCCGTCGATCCTCTATCCCGCCATGTCGTTCGCGAACTTCGTCTCGGTGGGGACGATGGTCTGGGTGTGGATGCCCCGGGGCGCCGCGATGTTCGCGTCACGTCCGCGGGAGTGACGAGAGCTCCGACTGGACGTGCGGCCAGAGCATGTCGGCGGCCTTTTCCTGGCCCGGCCCCGCGAGGAGCATGAACTCTTCGCGCGTCAGCCAGCGGATCGACTTGCGGTGCTCGAACATCGCGAGCCGCAGCCGCTCTCCCTGCGCGCGCACCTCTTCGTACGTCGTCACGGAGCGCGTGCGCAGCTCGGGGAACTGCCGTAGCACCTCGGCGACCCGCGCATCGTGCGCGCGGAGGATCTCGGCCGCGGTCGTTCGCAAAGGGAGTCGCAGATATTCGACGGACGGCGGCGCCTCGATCCGATCGAGCTCGTAGGTGTTGCCGGTAGCAATCGCGCGTCCGTCTTCGAGCTCGGTTTTGACCGTGACGACGAATCGCCGATCGGGCAGGTCTGAGCGGCGTGCGGCCGGTGCCGCGGTCACGTCGATCTCGTAGAGCTCTGCGACCGCGGCGTGCGCGACGAGGATCCGCAGCGCGGTGCGCATGAGCGGGTTCTCGGCGGAGATGGTCAGGTCCTCGTAGTCGCCGAGGGAGCGGAAGCCGCGCGCGGCGAAGTAGTCCGTCGCCTTCGCGTAGCTCGCGGGATCGCAGTGCGCGAACTCCGCGAGCGACGCCGGCCGCACCTCGTGCGGCGT
>JBKJQC010000553.1:0-20088 GCA_046593995.1 Polyangiales bacterium | reverse complement strand
GTTCGTGCACGCTCACAAGAAGTGCATCGTCACGCAGCGCGAGGTCGGCGTGGACACGCTGTCCTACGCCGCCGCGCTGAAGAACACGCTCCGCCAAGCGCCGGACGTGATCCTGATCGGCGAGATCCGCGACGCCGAGACGATGGAAGCGGCGCTCGCCTTCGCCGAGACCGGTCACCTCTGCATCTCGACCCTGCACGCGAACAACGCGAACCAGGCGCTCGAACGCATCATGACGTTCTTCCCCGCCGAGCGGCACCAAGAGGTCGGACTGCAGCTCTCGCTCAACCTCCGCGCCATCGTCTCGCAGCGCCTCATCCCTCGCATCGGCGGCGGACGCGCCGCCTGCCTCGAGGTGATGCTCGACACGCCGCGCGTGAAGGATCTGATCAAGAAGCGCGACATCGACGCCATCAAGGACGCGATGGTCCAATCCGCACCGGACGGCTGCTGCACGTTCGACGCGTCACTCCTCGCGCTCTTCGCCGAGGGGAAGATCACCGAGCTCGAGGCGCTTCGGTTCTCGGACAGCCCGAACAACCTGCGGCTGGAGATGGAAGTGCTGCGCGCTAGCCGAGGGCGCCCGGGCACCGCCGATCCGCCTTTGCGGTTGTTGGGAGTCCCCCAGCGCTGATCCACGCGACACGCGCGGCGTCGTCAATAGGTGATGTTGAAGCGGGTCATCTTCCGCCACAGGGTGGTCGGCGAGATGCCCAGCAGGTCGGCGGCTTTTTCGCGGGACCCCTCGGCGTCGCGGAGGGCCGTCTCGATCGCCGACCTCTCGGCCACGTCGACCACGTCGGCGAGCGTCTTTCCGGCGCCGGGTTTCGCGGGGGCCGACAGGGGCGTGAGCGGTAGGTCGTCGCGGTTGATCATGCCGTCGCCGGCGAGGGCCACGGCTTGCTCCACCATGTTCTCGAGCTCGCGAATGTTGCCGGGGAACTCGTGGTTCATGAGCGCGTCGAGCACGCCATCGCCGAGCTTCGTCTTCACGCTCATCTTGCGGCGGAACTTGTCGAGGAAGAACTCGGCGAGCGTCGGGACGTCTTCGCGTCGATCCCGCAGGGGCGGCAGCATGAAGCGCGCGACGTTGAGGCGGTAGTAGAGGTCCTGCCGGAAGCGCTTCTCGGCGATCAGCTGCAGGAGATCCTGGTTGGTCGCCGCGATGATGCGGACGTCGACCTTGATGGGCTTGTTCTCGCCGACGCGGCGGACTTCCCCCTCCTGGATCGCGCGGAGGAGCTTCGCCTGGAACGACATCGGCGTCTCGGCGATCTCGTCGAAGAAGAAGGTGCCGCCCTCGGCCTCCTCGAAGAGTCCCTTGCGTGCGGTCACGGCGCCGGTGAACGCGCCGCGCGCATGGCCGAAGAGCTCGCTCTCGAGCAGAGTCTCGGTGATCGCAGCGCAGTTGACGGGCACGAACGGATGGCTCGCGCGCTTGCTGTTCGCGTGGATCGCCTTCGCGACGAGCTCCTTGCCGGTGCCGCTCTCGCCCGTGATCAAGACCGTCGCGTCCGTCGGAGCGATCTTCACGATGCGCCCGAGCACCTCGCGGATCGCCTGCGAGCGACCGATGATCGACTCGAACTTGTACTTGTCGCGGAACTCGCTCGCCATCAGCGAGATGGCCCCGGACATGCGGCGGTTGTCGACGGCCTTCGACGTCTTCACGAGCAGCTCCTGCTCGCTGAACGGCTTCTGGATGTAGTCGAAGGCGCCGATGCGCATCGCCTCGACCGCGCTCTCGATGGTGGCGAAGGCCGTCATGACGATGACCTCGGTCATCGGCGACGCTTCTTTGATCGCGCGCAACACTTCCATCCCATCGTGAGCCCCGAGCTTGAGGTCGGTCAGGACGACGTCGTGGGCACCCTTGCTCCCGAGGTCGATGGCGGTCGGACCGTCGGTCGCTTCCTCGACCTCGTACCCGGCGCCACGCAAGAGCATGGCGACGGTTCGACACATGTTTTTCTGGTCGTCGACGACGAGGACCTTCGGCATGGAGTGGCCCCGCCCTGGGCCATGGAGCGCTCACGCCCCCAGCGGCGACCGTAGCCTAGCGATCGCGGCGACCCCCGTCTCAGGAAAGGCGCCGTCGCGACTGTCGCCGCGCCAACGACAGCACGAGCGGCACGACTCGGGAGTGCAGAGCAGCCGCTGCGCAGAAAAAGCGAAAAAAACGGGCGGTTTTGTCACGACGTGCTTGTGTGCACGTCCGATTCAGCCGAAAGGTTTCCTCCATGGCGAGCACGCTCTCACGAAGTCCGGCGCGCCCCGCCGTGACTCCGCAGTTCGCGGCCGGGGAGCGATTCCTCACGGTGGGCATCGTGGCGGAATACTTCGGCGTCACCGAGGTGACGATCAAGAACTGGGTGGACGCAGGTCAGCTGCTCGCCGCCCGGACCGTCGGTGGGCACCGGCGCATCGCGGCGTCCTCGGTGGCCAAGCTCCTCGAGGCACAAGGTCGCCCCGTCCCCACCGCGCTCGCGCGTCGTAAACCGCTGGTCGTCCTGCTCGACAGCGACGCGGCGTTCGTCCGCACGATGAAGCGCACGCTGGCCGCGCGCTCGCGCGTCGAGAGCGAGAGCGACCTGTACGCCGGCCTCTTGATGATCGCGCGGCTCCGCCCCGAGGTCATCGTGCTCGACCTGCACCTTCCCCACGTCGATGCGCGGAAGATCCTCACCGCGCTCCGCACCGACCCCAACACGAAGGTGGTCGATCTCGTCGCAGTCGGGACGACGACCGGCGACGCGAAGCTCGTGCAGCAGCTCCAGCCGGCGAGCGCACCGCCGCGTGGGAGCGGCTCGCTCGCGTTCTTCCGCCGCAGCGAGGCGGGCGCGCTCGTCGACGCAGTCCACCAGCGCATCGATCGGCCGCCGCCGATGCCGCGCGCGCGACGGCGCTGAGCGACTACGCTGCGGGGGTGCTCCGCCGAATCGTGCACGGCGACAACCTCATCGCCCTCGCGGCGCTGCCCGCGCAGTTCGCGCGGCTCGCGTATCTCGATCCGCCGTTCAACACGGGGCACGTACAGAAGCGCGATCGCTTCCGGGCGAAGCGCACGAGCAGCGGAGAGGGCCGAAGAGGCTTCCACGGGTTGCGTTATTCGATCGAGCGCGTGGAGAGCGGCACGTTCGCCGATAGCTTCGACGACTACGCCGCGTTCCTCATGCCTCGCATCGAGGCCATCGTCCGCTGTCTGACGCCGGACGGCTCCCTGTTCGTCCACCTCGACTACCGCGAGGTGCATTACATCAAGGTCGCCCTCGATCGCCTGCTCGGCCGCGAGCGATTCATGAACGAGCTCATCTGGGCGTACGACTACGGCGCGCGCCCGTCGCGGCGCTGGCCGGCGAAGCACGACACCATCCTCTGGTACGTCCTCGATCCCGACGCATACGTCTTCGAGCGCGAGGCCATGGACCGCATCCCCTACATGGCTCCCGGGCTGGTCACGAGGGAGAAGGCCGAGCGCGGCAAGACGCCGACGGACGTCTGGTGGCACACCATCGTGCCGACGAACGGGCGCGAGAAGACCGGCTACCCGACGCAGAAGCCGCTCGGGATCGTCGAGCGCATCGTGAAGGTGCACTCACAGCCGGGGGACGTCGTCCTCGATGCGTTCGCAGGGAGCGGCACCACTGCAGATGCCGCCGCGCGCAATGACCGTGGATTCGTGATGATCGACGACAGCGCGGAGGCCGTCCGCGTGATGCGCGAGCGGCTCGCGCTGTGGTCGCCGGAAGTCGTGTCAGCGGAGAGGGCGGGATTCGAACCCGCGGTTCCGGGTAAGGGAACGCCCGCTTAGCAAGCGGGTACCTTCGGCCACTCGGTCACCTCTCCGGTCGCAGGCCGGGCGGCCGGGCTGCTAGGGACCGCGACCTATACACCAAGCCTCCGAGGGCACAAGGTCGACGATTTCGCTCTGCGGTTGCCTGCGCCAACGCAATCGTCGTCTCGCCCTGCGACACCTCGAAGCCCTCAGAAGTGTGGTCGTTTGAAAATTGCGCGTCGGAGCCCTCAAGTCCGGCCGGGGCACGGCCGTTCCTCTCTCTGTACAGGGGACGACCACCATGGACGAACTGAGCACTCTCCGAATTGCACTCATCGATGACGACCGTGGCCGCCGCGTGCGCGTGCGGTCGTGGATCGAGAGCCTGGGGAGCACGGTCGTGGAGCTCGACTCCGCCGGCGACCTGAGCGACTTCGACATCGTCTGCCTCGACGCCGGTCACCCGCGCGCTCGCGTGACGGACGTCGTGAACTCCCTCCGGGAGCGCGACGTACCCGTCATCGCCTTTGCCAAGGACACCGCCCAAGCGACCGACGCGCTGCGCGCCGGTGCGTGGGAAGTGCAGCCGGAGCCGATCGAGCGCGAGCGCGTCGAAGCAGCCGTGCGCCGAGCGCGCGAGCGACAGGCCCTCGCCCGCCGCGTGCGCACGCTGCAGGAGCAGCTCGCCGCGCGCTCTGCCACCGAGACCGGCGACGATCAGGTCGTGCCGCTGCGTGAGCTCGAGCGACGCGCCATCGAGAAGGCGCTCGCCGCCACTCGCGGCAGCGTCGAAAAGGCCGCGCGGATGCTCGGCATGGGTCGCGCGACCCTCTACCGTCGCCTCGCGACGATGGGCACGTCTCGCGTCGCCTGACGTCAGCACCCCTGCCAGCCGTCGAGGTCGAGCAGCAGCTCGCCGCTGACGCCGCTGGACCAGCGGGCGCGAATCCGCACGCGAAGACGCCCTTCTCGTGCGTCCAGATCGAGGATGGTGGCCTCTCCGGAGACGCCTTCCTCGTCCGCCAGCGCGCGTCCCGTCTCGGGGTCCACGCGCAGGGCCCGGACCACCGCGTGAGGCACGTCGAGCTCGTAGGCGTGCTCGTGCGCCACGATCGGGACGCGATCCCCTGGTCGCGCGTTCTTCAGCTCGAGGACGATCGCCTGGCCCGGGATCGGCTCCTCGCCGGACCGAGGCAGCTCGCAGCCGCTGCCGCTCGTCACGGCGCCGCTGCCGCCTCGCCAAGCAGCGACCGTCACCTCGCCGTCGCCCCAGTGGCGAACGGCCACGTGATCGGGGGCGAAGCACACCGCGCCGCCGCACAACTCCGGACGCGGATCGTCGTCGAACACCGGGATCTCCGCCGCGCATCCCGTCGCCGACCCCGTGATGAGGAGCGCGGCGACCACGGGAGCGGAGCGCACCCAAGCCTGATGCATCTGCATGGGCCCAAGCATGGGCTCGTAACGCGTTGTGTCAACCGCGCTACGCTGCGTTGCGTCAAAGTGACATTGCGTAAAGGTTTCCGAACCTTGGCGCGACCGTCAGAGGAGCACGTCGATGCACAGATCGTCGTTCGTGGCGCGGTTCACCAGGCTCGGTGAGACCGTCCCAGCATCGACGATCTTCGAGGGATCCGCAGCGGGATAGCCCGGGAACGCGACCGTGAGCGGACGCGGGTCGGCGCCGGGACCGCACAGCGCCGCGCGCGCCCCGCGGATCGATGCACCGAGCATGGCGCCGACCTCGATGACGCCGATGCTCATCGGTGCCCCGTCGCGCACGCCGAGCCTTGCCATGACGGTGACCATGCGCGTCGGGTTCTCGATCTCGTGCGTCGCGATCGCGCTCCGCACCCGCACGACGAACGGGGAAGCGTCTCGCGGGAGTCGGATGACATGCCCCGACTGCGCTCCCGGACCGAGCAGCGAGGCCGCGGTCTTCGGACGTCGAGGGACGTCGATGACCTCGAGCCTCTTCGTCGTCGTCTCGTCTGCCGCGTCTCCGACGCCGAGGACGTAGCGCGTCGCCTCGACGGCGAGCGGGCGTGCCTGCGCCGTGAACGCGACGAACAACGTGGGCTCGCCGGCGCCGAGCACGGCGAGCGCGTCCTTCGGGAAGACGACCTCGTGCAGCACGGACGCGCCGCCGGGCGTGACGTCCACGCGCACGCGCGCGATGTGCGGGGTCGACTTCCACGAGGTGGGTGGTCCCGCAGCGTCGGGAGGAGGTGGGCCCTTCGCGGGGGCGGCGTGGGAGCGCGTGAGCAGATGGAAGGACGCCGCGGTCACGACGCACGCGAGCGCGATCACGACGACGCGGACGCGCGCCATCGACGGTTCCGACTACTTCTGCTCGGCCGCGCGCAGCAGCCGCTCGGAGATGTGATCCCCGAGCTCGTTCTTCACGAGTCGCTCGACGATCTCCTCGGTCACGCGCCGCTCGTCGTCGTCGCGATACTTGAAGCGGATGCCCATGCCCGGCGGCTGGTCGTCCGTCGCGCGCGTGGGCTCGGTCGTCCACATCACCTCACCGTTGAGCTTGAGCGGGTCGTCGAGCTTCGGGACGATGAGGACGAACACGAACTCGGTCCCCGGGGGGAGCGGCTTCTGGGTGCGGATGAAGGTTCCGCCCTTCGAGATGTTCTTCGTGTAATCGGCGAAGAACGAGTTGAGGCGGCGGTACTCGACCCGCAGCTCGATGGGAATCCGATCGACCTCGCGTCGGTCGTCGTCCGAGACAGGCGGCGGCGCGCTCTCGGGGGTCTCGGGGGTATCTCCCATGGAACCGAAACGATACCACCCGCGCGGCCCTCTGGAGGAAAGCCCGCGCGCGCGCTCTCACGATCGTCGCACTCTCGACCTGCCCTCGACCCTGCCCTCGACCCTGGATGTGCGCTCGGATAGCCTGGGCGTGACGCGGCGCACCCCAGCGGGCGAATCGGCTCGCAAGCGGCGCGGCATGGCGCCATTTCTCAGGGGCCTGGATGAACAACGACAAGAAGGCGCTCGGGAAGATCGCGCTGCAGAAGCAACCGACCCGGCCGAACGCCGCGGAGGACGCCTCCCTCTCGATCGAGAACCTGCGCGCGCTCTCGGAGCAGCACGGCGTCCCGGGTCTCGATCTCACGCAGGTGGCGATCCCGCTCGAGCACCTCTCGCTGCTGCCGCGCGAGATCGCGCTCCGTCACGGCGTGCTCCCCGTCCTCGTGCAGGACGAGCGAATCTTCCTCGCGATGGCGAACCCCGGCGACAAGCGGGTGATCGACGAGCTCGAGTTCGTCACCGGCAAGCGCGTGTTCCCCTACGTCGCGCCGCCGAGCGCGCTCACGCGCGTGATCGAGGCTTCGTACGATCTGAAGCTGCGCGGCGAGGAGTACTACCTCGGTCCGCTCGTGCCCGAGGAGGTGCTGGTCAAGCTCGGTCTGCGCGCGGCACGTGCGCCGGCACCGCAGCGGGAGCCCGCGCACCGGAGGAACGCAAGCGACGCGCGCATGCCGGCGTCGATCATCCCGCCCGCGATGGAGGGCGAGGCCGGTCCTGAGCACAACCTGAGCGAGGGTGACTTCGCCGGCGGCAGCGAGCTCTCGACGGTCACGACGGTGCCGCTCGCGACGTCCCCGGGCGCGCTCGCCGGCGGTCCGAGCGTCCACGCCGGAGGGCAATCACCGCTGGTGTTGATCGTCGACGACGAAGAGGACATCCGCCGGCTCCTCAAGCGCGTGCTGATGGATCGGAACTACCGCGTGCTCGAGGCTGATCGCGGGACGACCGCGCTCCGCCTCGTGAAGGAGCACGTGCCCGATCTCATCGTGCTCGACGCGATGCTCCCGGAGCTCCACGGCTTCGAGATCTGCCGCCGCATCAAGGGCTCGCAGAAGTACGGCCGCATCCCGATCATCATGATCAGCGCCGTGTATCGCGGGTGGCGTTACGCGGAAGACCTGAAGCAGAACTACGGCGTCGACGCGTACATCGAGAAGCCGTTCCGCATCACCGAGGTCGTCCGTGCCGTCGAGCAGGCCATCTCGTCCAAGAAGGGCGAGGGTGAGACGGCCGACCGCGAGAAGATCTCTGCCGAAGCCGAGAAATGTCTACAGACGGGCATCTCCGCGTATCAAGGGGGCGACATCGACTCGGCGATCGCGCACCTGAAGCGTGGCTCGGCCATCGACCCGCTCGCGTATCGGCTGCACTACCACCTCGGCCTTCTCTTCGGGAAGAAGGGCCTCGTGTACGAGGCGATCCAGGCGCTCGAGACCGCCGTCGAGATCAACGGCAAACACTTCCCCGCGCTGAAGAACCTCGCCGTCCTCTACCAGAAGGCGGGCTTCAAGCTGAAGGCGGTCGAGATGTGGGAGCGGGCCCTCGGTCAGGCTCCCGATGAGAACACTCGGCAGGGGATCAAAGACCATCTGCTCACGCTGCTCTAAAGGGTCGACAGCAGCCCCGCTTTCTTCAAGACTTCTCGACCCAGCAGCGCGCGAGACCGCCGATGAAGTTCCTCTGCGACCAGTGCAAGGCGAAGTACCAGATCGCCGACGAGAAGGTGCAGGGGAAGACTCTGCGCATGAAGTGCCGCAAATGCGGGCACGTCATCGAGATCAAAGCTGAAGAGGGGGCCGCCGCATCGGGCGCCACCGTGCAGCTCTCCGCGCTCTCCGATGAGGCCGCGGCGAGCGCGCTCGCATCGACGGCGCCAGCGCGGCCTGCCGCAGGCGTGACCGCCCCCGGGAAGATCGCGCCTCGCCCTGCCGCCGCGCCTCGCCCGCAATCGGTGGCACCGGGGAAGCTCCCGACGGGTGAACCCGCGAGGCCTTCGGACGCCAGGGCCGCTCCGCGACCGAGCGGCGGAACGAACCCGCGGGCAGCGCAAGGCGCGCTCGCGAGCGCGTTCACCAAGCAGGTGGGCAGCAGCGTCGCCGGCAAGAGCGAGACGCCGTCGAGCCCGGCGCAGGATCCGCCCGCCGAAGAGTGGTACGCGGCGATCGGCGACGTGCCGGTCGGTCCGATCCGACTGACCGAGCTCCGCGCGAAGTACGCCGAGGGCTCGCTCACCGACGACTCGCTCGTGTGGCGAGAGGGGTTCGAGGAGTGGCGTCCGCTGCGGTCGCTGCCGGAGCTACATCACCTCGTGCGCGAAGAGGTCTCGGGCGCCGTGGGGCACGCGCGCGGCTCGCTGCTCCCGCCGACCGGCGGCACGGTGAAGACCGGCACGCGTCCGGCGACCGCGTCGACACCGGCCGCAAAGCAACCGGCCGGTCGTGGTCAGTCGTCGGCGCCGACGTCCCCCGCAGCTGCGCGCGGCAACGTGATCCCGTTCTCGCCTTCGCGCGGCGCCGGCGCTGCGGCTGCACGCAAGATCGAGGAAGAAGACGAGGAAGACGACAAGACGCGCATCGGGCCGCCGATGCCGCTCGCTTCCGCGCCGGCAGCGTCCGCAGCAGCGACCCCGCGCCACGTGGCCGATCCGTTCGCGCCCGCGGCACCCGCTGCGTTCGGGTTCGGCGCTCCGATCCCCGCCGCCACTGCACCCGCCGTGATGGCACCGGCCGCGGTCGCGGTGTCGCCGTCACCTGCGTCGTCCGGTGTCGAGGAGGTCGCGCGTTCGTCGATGTTCGACGCGATCGGGGTCCGCACGCGCGGGATCTCGAAGGGCATCGTCGCGTTGATCGCCGCCGCGTGTCTGCTCTTCGGCGTGTTGCTCGCGGTCTTCCTCGTGAAGCCGCGCATCGTCGAGCGCGTCGTCGAGAAGCGCGTCGAGGTGCCGGGGTCGGCGCAGGCGCCCATCGCGACGACCGTCACCGGGACGGCGACCGCAGGGCCCGAAGCATCCGCGTCCGCTGCAAAGGTCGCCGTGGTCGCGAAGCCCACCGGTGGCGGCGCCGCGCCGGCAGCGACCACGGCCGCTCCGGCTTCGAGCGCGCCCATGAGCAAGAAGCTCGGTGGGCTCGACATGGGACCGGAGGGACCGTCGGTCGGCCCGAACCCCGGTGGCGCTGGCGGCGGCGGCGGTGGCTCCGCTCCGCTCGACGGCAAGATCGTCGAGGGCGTCGTGAACTCCAAGCGGGTGAGCGTGCGCAAGGTTTGTTACGAGCCGTGGGCCGACAAGGGCCAGGCCACGGTGAAGATCAATCTGAAGGTCTCCCCGAGCGGCAGCGTTTCGTCGTCGGACATCGTGTCGAGCTCCGGTGAGCAAGCGGTAGCGCAGTGCGTCCAGCGCCTCTCGAAGGGGTGGACGTTCCCCTCCAGCGAAGCCGGCGGTACGTTCGGCGTCCCGTTCTTCTTCGGGACCTGAGCCTTACCCGGCGCGTTCTTCACGTAGAGGGACCGGGACCGTGAATGCGGCCCGGCGGCGAGCCGTCCCTTACGCGGAGCCGATTCGCCGGCAGATTCAGTTCGCCGATTCGACTTGGAGGTCGCGCCGATGTCGTTCACCACGTTTCTCCGTCGTACGGTCCTGAGCGCCGCTGTCGTTTCTGCCGTCGCAGTCGCGGGCAGTGCCGCCGCCCAGGTGCCTGTGCCCCCCATCCCCGGCATGCCGGGCCAGGGCATTCCGGGCATCCCCCCGGGCATGCCGGGTGGTGCGCCGACGACGCCGGGCATCCCTGGCCTTCCTCCGCTGCCGAACATCCCGGCGCCGGGTGGCACGCCCGCCCTGCCGAACATCCCTGGCCTCGGCGGCATCACGCTGTTCTCGCCGACCGGCGCGCTGTTGATGCCGGTGATGAAGGACGAGGCGAAGAAGATCTACCAGAAGGAGATCGAAGCCCTCTCCGCGTCGCGCCGGGCGTCGGTCGAGAAGATCCCGCTCCTCTTCGAGGACACGAAGGAAGAGGTCAACGCGTTCGCCGGCTGTGACGACACCGGCAAGACGTTCGTCGTCGTGACGTCGGGCATGTACCAGATGCTCGATCTGATGGCGCAGACGCGCGCCACCGACGAAGTCTTCGGCACGAGCTACTACGAGGAGTACATCAAGGAGCTCGCGAAGCAGCAGGAAGGGAAGGCGAAGATCCTCCCGCTGCCGCCCGGCATGCTCGACGTCTCCAAGTCGCTCGATCAGAAGAAGCTGAAGCGTCAGCGCCAGCTCTTCGACGAGTCGATCGCGTACGTGCTCGGTCACGAGCTCGCCCACCACTACATGGGTCACCTCGGAAGCGTCTGCACCGGCGGTGGCGGCGGCACGATCAAGGCGGGCGACGTCATTCGCCTCGCGAAGAAGATCGTCCCCGCCGTGAACCAGGCGAACGAGATCCAGTCCGACGTCGAGGGCGTGAACAACATCCTCACCGCCGGTCAGAACGAGTCCGACTACAAGTGGAGCGAGGGCGGCGCGCTCTTGGTCATCGACTTCTTCAAGAAGCTCCGTGACCTCAGCCCCGGCGCGGTCCTCTTCACCTTCACCATGACGCACCCGGCCCCCGAGGTCCGCGCGCCCATCGTGAAGAACACCGCGAACTTCTGGCGCCTCACGCACCCGGGTGCGGTGACGGGCAACGGCAACCCGACGCCCGCCGGCGGTATGCCTGCGCCGACGGTGCCGAAGCTCCCGATCCCCGGCATCCCCGGTATGCCCGGCATGCCCGGCGCACCCGCACCCGCGCCCAAGTGACCCGATGAAACTGCGGCTGGTCGAGGAAGCCTCGTAGAGGTTCGCTCGATCAGCCCCTCGACGCGGCGTGTAAGCTCTCGCCTGCACGCCGCGTTTCGTTTCGACAGGAGCTCTTCATGTACGTCTCGCCTCGCTTCCTCGCGGTCTCGGTCACCACGCTCGGGTTCTCGCTCGCCTTGTCGGCGGGCTGCGAGCCGCGCAAGAAGGCGCAGAGCCCCACGCCTGCGACCACGGTCGCTGCCGCACCGACCACGGCTGCACCGACGACGACGACTCCGGGAACCGTCGCACCGACGGCGACTGCCGCGCCGACCGGGACGCCTGCGCCCACCGCGACGACGCAGCCGACGGCTGCCGCGCCCGGTGCATGGCCCACGGCGCTGCCGGGCTTCGATCCGAACACCGTCTCCGAGTGGACGAAGAAGGCACAGGAGATGGGCCTGCCCATCCCGGGTGCAGTCCCCGGTGCTCCGGTCGCCGGCGATCCGATCGAAGCGGCGATCAAGGCGCAAGCCGCGAAGCACGCCGTCGGGTTCCAGCCCGCCGGTCCGATCGCGCGTACGACGCTCAAGACCGGCGAGCACGGCGGGATGAACTACGCCATGCAGCAGGGTAAGTGTTACGTCGTGCTCGGCGCTGGTGGCGCCGGTGTGACGCAGATGGCGCTCCACATGATGGTCCCCGCGACCCCGCCGAACGCGGTCGTCGCGAGCGACAATGCCGGGGGCACGACGCCGGTCCTCGGCGGCGGCGGCAAGCCGCTCTGCCCGCCGCTCCCCTCGCAGGTCCGCGTCGATGCGGTGGCGACCGCCGGCAGCGGACCGGTCGGCGTTCAGATCTACGTGAAGTAGATCAGCTCACGGTCTACAGCTCACGGCCGACGGTCCCGCGAGGGAGCGTCGGCCGTTCTGCTTCGCGACTGTGAGCCGTAGACCGTAGACCGTAGACCGGATCAGAAGCGCTTCACGTAGAAGTAGCCGTTGTCGATCAGCAGGTAGTTCGACGCATCTTTGTTCTGCGTGAGCTTCGCGTGGAAGTGCGCCTGCAGATCGCCCGGCTTGTCGCCGGACGTGATCTCGACCTCGCAGGTGCCGTTGTCGTTCATCGTCCAGTACGTCTCGGGTCCCTTGGGATCCCACTCGTCGGAGATCGCGGCACCGATCGCGACGACGTCCGGACCGGTGCTGCACGGATACTTACCGGCCTCCCACTTCTTCACGATGATCGTCACCGTGGAGAGCACCGTCTCGTTCTTCCCCTTGGCCTTCGCGATGATCACGCGGCTGCCGATCTGCTCCTTGAACTGCGGAGCCTCCTCCGTGAGATAGACGAGCGAGATCTTCGTCCCCTTCTTCTCGTTCACGAAGCGGACGACGATCGCCGCGCCCTTCTCGAGGTCGGGGGCCTTGCCTTTCACGAGAGCGTATTGCTCGTCCCAGTGATCGAGGTTGTCACCGCCGCTCTTCGACGACTTCGACGAGGCCTCGTTGTCGTCCTCCTCTTCTTGGACGACGGTGCGCGGCGGCTTCTTCCTGCCGCAAGCGTCGAGGGTGGTGAGCGCGAGGGCTCCGATGAAGAGTGAGCAGAGGGCTTGGCGCGAGAGCATCGGGAGAGAAGCACACAAGGTTCGGGGGTTGGTCGTCAAGACTCCAGCTTGCCCGTTCAGCCCATTCGAGCTCAGCAGGGCGACCGAGCGATTGACGCCGCGTCCGTCCAACTCCAAGAATCCGGCTCTTTCATACGCTGCTAGGGGAGCCGCTGCCTGGGAACGCGGCTGAGACGAGTGCCCCGCGCGACCACGAAGAAATTCGTGAATCGTGCGGAAACTCGGACCCTTCGAACCTGATCCGGGTCATGCCGGCGAAGGGAAGCGGCGGGCGAGCAGCCGCCCTCCGCGCGTGTCGTGAGCTCTCGGAGCCATTCTCGAGAGCCGGAGGAGCGGATGAGCGCGAAGCAGCAGCAGGTCGACGACGCACGTCTCGGTAGCATCACCCAGGGGCCGCTCCCGGGCTCCCGGAAGATTCACGTCCCAGGCGTGCTCCACCCGGAGCTGCGCATCCCGATGCGCGAGATCAACCAGACGCCGACGCGCGAAGGCTACGGGCGCGAAGGCGAGACGCCCCGGCTCGTCCCGAACCCGCCGGTCGTGGTCTACGACACGAGCGGTCCGTACACCGATCCCGACGCCGCAATCGACGTCCGCAAAGGCCTCGCACCGACGCGCGCGCCGTGGGTCGCTGCGCGCGGAGACGTCGAAGAGCTTCCGCGTCTCTCGTCGATCTACGGCCAGCGCCGCCTCGACGATCGCTCGCTCGACGCGCTCCGCTTCGCCACGAAGGACAAGCCGCTCCGCGCGAAGCCCGGCAAGAACGTCTCGCAGATGCACTACGCCAAGCGCGGGATCATCACCGCCGAGATGGAGTACGTCGCGCTCCGCGAGCAGCAGAAGATCGAGGACGTCTACAAGAAGCAGCACAAGGGGCAGAGCTTCGGCGCCTCGATCCCGCAGGTGATCACGCCCGAGTTCGTGCGCGACGAGGTCGCCCGTGGTCGCGCGATCATCCCCGCGAACGTGAATCACCCGGAGGTCGAGCCGATGATCATCGGCCGCAACTTCCTCGTGAAGATCAACGCCAACATCGGCAACAGCGCGATCTCTTCGTCCATCGAGGAAGAGGTCGACAAGATGGTGTGGTCGATCCGCTGGGGCGCCGACACCGTGATGGATCTCTCGACCGGGAAGAACATCCACGAGACGCGCGAGTGGATCCTGCGCAACGCACCGGTGCCGATCGGGACCGTCCCGATCTACCAGGCGCTCGAGAAGGTAAACGGCAAGGCCGAGGACCTGACCTGGGAGATGTACCGCGACACGTTGATCGAGCAGGCCGAGCAAGGCGTCGACTACTTCACGATCCACGCCGGCGTGCTGCTCCGCTACGTGCCGCTCACCGCCGATCGCCTGACCGGCATCGTCTCGCGCGGCGGCTCGATCATGGCGAAGTGGTGCCTCGCCCACCACCAGGAGAACTTCCTCTACACGCACTTCGAAGAGATCTGCGAGATCATGAAGGCCTACGACGTCTCCTTCTCGCTCGGCGACGGCCTGCGTCCGGGCTCGATCGCCGACGCGAACGACGACGCGCAGATGGGGGAGCTCGCGACGCTCGGCGAGCTCACGCAGATCGCGTGGAAGCACGAAGTGCAGACGATGATCGAGGGCCCTGGCCACGTGCCGATGCACATGATCAAACACAACATGGACGAGCAGCTCCGCATCTGCGGCGAGGCGCCGTTCTACACGCTCGGCCCGCTCACGACGGACATCGCGCCCGGGTACGACCACTTCACGAGCGGCATCGGCGCCGCGATGATCGGCTGGTTCGGCACGGCCATGCTCTGCTACGTCACGCCGAAGGAGCACCTCGGTCTCCCCAACCGTGACGACGTCAAGGAAGGGGTCATCACCTACAAGATCGCGGCGCATGCGGCCGATCTCGCGAAAGGGCACCCCGGGGCGCAAGCGCGCGACAACGCGATGTCGAAGGCGCGCTTCGAGTTCCGCTGGGAGGATCAGTTCAACCTCGGGCTCGATCCGGAGCGCGCGCGCGCGTTCCACGACGAGACGCTCCCGAGCGAGAACGCGAAGGTCGCGCACTTCTGCTCGATGTGTGGCCCGCACTTCTGCTCGATGAAGATCACCGAGGACGTGCGCCGCTACGCGGCAGAGAACAAGGTCATCCCCGAGACTGCGCTCGTGCGCGGCATGCAGGACAAGGCGAAGGAGTTCGTCGACACCGGCGCCGAGCTCTATCGCAAGGTTTGAAGCTACGCTCGGGGTGATGAAGCCCACGAAGGAGCTCCGTTCCGACATCGCCTGGAGCACGTCCGACCAGATCGGCGTCTTCGGCTACGACCTCGTGCGCGAGCTGATCGGCCGCGTGTCGCTCGGCGACATGGGGTTCCTCGAGCTGATGGGACGCCTTCCCAACAAGAAGGAGTCGCGCATGTTCGAGGCGATGCTCGTCACGCTCGTCGAGCACGGGATCGTCCCGTCGACGCTGGCAGCACGCCTCACGCTTGCGGGTGCCCCCGAGGCGCTGCAGGCGGCGGTGGCGGCGGGGCTGCTCGGTCTCGGGAGCGTCTTCGTGGGCTCGATCGAAGGTGTCGCGCGCGTGCTCCAAGAGGCGATGCCCGATCCGAAGAAGGCAGCGCCGGCGAACGAGCTGGCCGAGCGGATCGTGCGCGAGCATCGCGAGAGTCGTCGCCCGCTCCCGGGGCTCGGTCACCCGGTGCACAAGCCGGTCGATCCTCGGACGCGGAGATTGCTCACCATCGCGCGCACGAGCGGCTTCCACGGCCCCTACGTCGACCTCGCGCAGCGGGTCGCGAGAGAGGCGACGAAGGCGAGCGGCCGTCCGCTCCCGCTCAATGCGACCGGCGCGATCGGCGCCATCTGTCTCGAGATGAAGCTCCCGCCAGAGGCGTGTCGTGGCATCGGGATCATGGCCCGCGCCGTCGGGCTCGTGGGGCACGCCCTCGAAGAGATGCGTCGCCCGATCGCGCGCGAGGTGTGGACGCGCACCGAAGCGGAGGCGACCGCGCACTCCCGCGGCAAGCTGCGAAAGACGAAGAAGAAGCCGACGCGATGACGCCGCGCGAGGTCCTCGCCCTCTACCCACCACACGAACGCACGCTCGGCGCCGCGCTCGACGCGCGCGTGCGGGTCGCGCCGGACCGGCCGTTCATCGTGTTCCGCGCAGGCCGCGTGACCCTCGGGTATCGGGAGGTCGCCGAGAAGGGCGGTCGCGCCGCAGCGATGTATCACGCGCGCGGCGTCGGTCGCGGCGATCGGGTCGCGGTGATGACGCAGAACCACCCGGCGACGTTGATCACGTTCTTCGCGCTCGCGCGGCTCGGGGCGATCATGGTGCCGATCAACCCCGACTACGGCGTCGACGAGGCTCGGTACGTGCTCGAGCATGCAGGCGTCAGCGGCGTGCTCTGCTCGGTGTCGACGCGCGACGTCGCGGTCGCCGCGTCGCAGAACGTCACCGCCTTCTTCCTCGATGTGGAGAGCTTCGAGGAGACCTTCACCGACGAAGCAGTGCCCGACGTCGGGTCGGCCGACGACACCTGCGTCTTCATCTACACCTCGGGCACGACCGGCTTCCCGAAGGGCGTGATGCACAGTCAGCGGACCGTGCTCCTCGCAGGCGAGGGGTTCGTCGCGCGCATGCATCTCGTGCCCGGCGATCGGCTGCTCTGCGTCCTGCCGATGTTCCACGTGAACGCGCTCTTCTATTCGTTCGCGGGCGCGCTCGCCGCCGGCGCGACGCTCGTCCTCGAGCCCAAGTTCTCGGCCTCGACGTTCTGGAAGACCGTCGCCGAGACCCGCGCCACGGAGGCCAACACCCTCGCCGCCGTCTCGAGCATCCTCATGCGCCGCTCGCGTGCCGAGTACGTGAGCGGCCACGCGCTCGAAAAGGTCTACGGCGCCCCCTTCACCGACGAGACCTACCGCGTCTTCCGCGACGACTTCGCGGTCCCGACGCTGATCGAGGGGTACGGCATGTCGGAGGTACCCGGCGTCCTGAACAACCCCTTCCTCGGACCGCACAAGGTCGGGAGCATGGGGAAGCCGAGCGTGCACCCGGACGACACGATGTCCTTCGCAGAGATGAAGGTGGTGGACCCCTCACCCGAGAGCGACGGGCGTGACGTCAAAGACGGCGAGGTCGGCGAGCTCCACGTGCGGACGCCGCTAGTGATGCAGGGGTACTACCGCGATCCGGACCAGACCGCGGCGGCCTTTCGCGACGGCTGGTTCGCGACCGGCGACCTCGGACGACGGGACGAAGACGGCTACTTCTGGTTCGTCGCCCGCAAGAAGGACATCATTCGAAAGCGCGGCGAGAACATCTCCGGCGCTGAGCTCGATCGCGTGATCGGCACCCACCCGAGCGTGCTCGAGGCGGCAGCGATCCCGGTGCCAGCAGAGCTCGGCGAGGACGACATCCTCGTCGCGATCGTCCCCCGCCCAGGCGCCACGATCGACCCCGCCGAGATCGCCGCCTTCTGCCGCGAGCGCCTCGCGCCGATCAAGGTCCCCCGCTACATCGCGATCGTCGAGTCACTCCCGAAGACCCCGACCCACCGCGTGGAGAAGTACAAGCTGCGGGGGGATGTCGCTTTGCGCGCAGCCGCTGTCGATCTCGGGAAGTAGTCGCACGCTCCCGATTGAACACGGAGGCACGGAGGCGCGGAGGCGAGAGGAGGTTCGAGAGTGCTGCCGCGCGCAAGCCTGCTCCTCGTCTCGGCGCTCGACGCCTCTCGGCCTCGAGCGGCAGAGTCAGCGGCGATACCTCGAGCGGCAGATCCAAATTCTCGTCTCCCCAGACCTCCGTGCCTCCGTGCCTCCGTGTTCAATCGGAATTCCGCAGAAGCGGCGCGTGCGCACCACGGATCAGGCGATCGTCGTGAACTCTTTGCCCTTCATCGAGGCGGCGAAGCCGTCGATGACTTCGTTGGTCTTCTTCCAGTTCGGGAGCGCGGACATCGTGCTCATCCAGCGCTCGACGTTCGGGAACTTCTTCAGGCTCACGCCGATCAGGTCACCGGCCTTGAGCACCTGCGCGCCGAAGTAGTCGGCGATCGTGATCTCCGAACCGGTCAGGTACTTCTTGTCGCCGAGGACGTGCTTGTCGAGGATGCCGAGCCAGCGATCGGCCTTCTCCTTGCCCCACTGGATCGTGCCCGCGTGCCCCTCGTCGGTCGCGCGCTTGTGGTGCGGGAAGACCTGCGGGTAGATGAGGTTGTACGCGAGCTCGCGCATCAGGCCGGTGTTGAACCAGTCCATGACCTCGTTGACCCGGGCGCGCTTCTTCAGGTCCTTCGGGTAGCCCACCCCGTCGTGCTTGTCGGCGACGTACTTGAGGATCGCGGAGACCTCGGTCAGGCGGAAGTCACCGTCCTCGAGCATCGGCACCTGGCAGCTCGGGTTCATCTCGCTGAACGGCGGCTTGTGCTGCTCACCGGTCATGAGATCGACGACCGAGACCTCGAGGGGGATGTCGTGCTCGGCGCAGAAGTGAACGACGGGGCGCGACGTCGTCGAGGCGGGGTGCATGTAGAGTTTCATGTCGGTGTCCTCGTTCTGGGTTCCTGAATGGGGGAACGAAAGTAGACTCCGCTGCATCCTTCTTCAAGGCTTCCCAGAGCCGCGGAGTCTCGAACGATGACACGGACGTTCACCGTTCAACGCGGCGCGACACGAGTGGTGTTCGGCGCCGGCTCGTTCGCGCGCATTCCCGAGCTCGTGTCCGCGCTCGGCCTGAAGAGCGTTCTCGTCGTGAGCACGCCCGGGCGGAAGGCCGACGTCGAGAAGCTCGCTTCGGCCATCGGCGGCACGGCGTTCACCGACGCGCGCGAGCACGTGCCGGCCGAGACGGTCGAAGCCGCGCGACGTGAGGTCGAGCGCGTGAAGGCCGACGCCGTCCTCGCCCTCGGCGGAGGCTCCGCGATCGGCCTCGCGAAAGGCATCGCGCGTGTCGCCGACGTGCGAATCATCGCCGTCCCGACGACGTACTCGGGCTCCGAGATGACGCCCGTGTACGGCATCACCGAGGGGGGCGAGAAGCGCGTGGGTCGCGACGAGCGCGTGCGGCCGACGCTCGTCGTTTACGACCCTTTGCTCACCGAGCACCTCCCACGCACGGCCACGATCGAGAGCATGTGGAACGCGATGGCCCACGCCGTCGAAGCGCTCTGGATCGAGGACGTGGATCCGGCGACGGTGCGCGTCGCCGAGGACGCGCTCGCACTCCTCGCGTCGGCGCTGCGCAGGCTGCTCGCGCGGATGGACGATCGAGACGCACGCACCGCCGCGCTCGAGGGCGCATATCTCGGCGGCATCGCGTTCGCCGACGCGGGCTCGGGGTTGCAGCACAAACTGTGTCACGTGCTCGGCGGGATGTTCGGCATGCCGCACGCAGCGACCCATGCCGCTTTGCTGCCTTGGATCGCGCGGCTCATGGCGCCCTCGTCACCGCGCGCCATGAAGGCGATCGCGCGTGCGCTGCGGGTACTCGATCCGCTCGCCGGCCTCGAAGCGCTCGCCGACGCAAGCGGCGTACGACGCTCGCTCTCCTCGCTCGGACTCCCGCGCGAAGGGATCGATCGCGCCGTGTCGGCCGTGCTCGAGGCGTGGGAGGTTCCGGCGGTTCCACCGACGGATGCAGCAACTTTACGCGCGATGCTGACGCGCGCCCACGAGGGAGCCATGACGAGCGAGACGAGCACTCTCCGCGGGCCGGACACGATCGAGACCCTCGCCGGCGCGCTGTCGGTCAACGAATCGGAGGCGTTGCCCGGCTCGTTGCCGCGGAACCAGAACACGCCGCACCCGGCGCCGCGCGGGCTCTATCCGGAGCTCGTGAACCTCACGCCGTTCACGACGCAGCGGAGCGACAACCTCCGGCTCTGGCTCTATCGCATCCGTCCGTCGTCCTCGCACTCACGGCTCGTGCCGCTCCCATCGTCGCGCTTCGCGACCGAGCTCGGCGACGTCGAGCCGAACCGCACGCGCTGGCGCGCCATGGAGATCCCGCCCGCGAGTGGCGCCCGCACGGACTTCCTCGACGGTCTCGCGACGCTCGGCGGCTCGGGCGAAGCGACCTCCGGCGCCGGCTATGCGGTGCAC
>JBKJQC010000513.1:0-8853 GCA_046593995.1 Polyangiales bacterium | reverse complement strand
GGTGTAAGAACCGAACGGCGCCGCCGTTCCTGGTTCATGCTTCGTACTTCCCACGTTCTCGCCGCCCTCTCGCTCTTGCTCTCCACCGCGTGCGGCGCCGGGCCGCAGATGGCGCAGGCTCCGAGCCAGGTCGCTCCGCCCGCGCCGGTTCCCGTGCTCGCCCAATCCCTCTATTCGAAGGATGGTTCGGGGAGCCTCGGCGAGGGGGACCTGCAGACGATCCTCGCGACGCCGATCGATCTGCAGCTCCCCGCGCGGATCGGTGTCGTCCCGCTCGGCGAGCCCTTCGATCCGAAGGGGCCGGTCGCGATCACCACGCGCCACCTCGCGGCCCGAGACTTCGCGTCGGGGCTCGTCTCCGGCAAGTGGTTCTCGCAGGTGAGCGACATCTCGACCGACATCCCGAACGTCGGCGGCCTCGAAGGCCTGCGCGTGATCGCGGCGCGATACCGTGTCCGCTATCTCGTCCTCTACTCGCAGAAGTTCGAGGACGCGACGCACCTCAACGGGTGGGCGTGGACGTATCCGCTCATCGTCGGGATGTTCGTGGCGCCGGGCGTAACCGTGGAGAGCAACGGCGTCGTGCAGGCCGATCTGCTCGACGTGCGCACCGGCACCATCTTGTTCACCGCGGTCGAGTCGGTGCACGTCCGCGCGAAGGAGTGGATGATCGGTGCCGGTCGCGCGCACCGCGAGGCTCAGGGGGAAGCGGCGCAGATCGCCGCAAGGGCGCTCGCCAAGCGCGTCCTCGCGCAGACCGATGCGCTCGTCGCGTTCGCCGAGCAGGGTGGGAAGGGGAAGATCCGCATCGTGCCGGCGCCGGTGCAGGCGACGAACACGGTCCCCTGAGAAAGGCTCAGTAGTCGGAGTCCCAGTGCTTCATCTCGAGGGGGTGTGGCTTCACGGCGTGCGGTTTGCTCGGCGTGGGGACGATCGCCGCTGGCGATGCCGAAGCCGCTGCGGAAGGAGCAGGAACGACGGCCGGAGGACAGCTCGTCACGTCGCCCATCGCGCACGCGTGGGCGAGGATGGCAACGGCGCGCTCGGGATCGGTCCCCTTCAGGAGTCGGCCGAGCCCACCGCACCCGACCGGGCTGCCGCCGTCGCACGCGAGCTGGAACAGGGTCGCGGCGCGGCGTTCGTCGCGCGGTACGCCGAGCCCGTTCGCGTGCGCGCGACCGAGCGCCGCGCAGCTCGAGGCCGCGCGCGCGTCGCACCCGCGATCGTAGAGCTGCGCTGCCTTCTCGAGATCCTTCGGGACCCCGAGCCCTTGTTCGTGGAACGCACCGAGCTCCGCGCACGCGCTCCCGAGACCCCCCGAGCAAGCACGCTCGAACAGGCCGAGCGCGTGTTTGAAATCTTTCCCGACCCCGAGGCCGTCCCGATAGAGCTCCGCGACCATGCGACAGCCGATGGCGTCGCCGTTGAAGCACGCCTGCTGCATCAGCTTCGCGCCGTGCTCGAACAGCGTCCCTGCGCGCGGCTCGTCCTTCGGCACGCCGTCGCCGTCCTGGTGCATGCGCGCCGCGAGGACGCACGACTCGCCGTCGTCTTGATCGCAGGCGCGATCGAGGAGCTCGAGCGCCTTTCCCGGATCCTTCGTCACGCCGTCGCCCCGGCGATGGAGCGCGGCGAGCTCGCGACATCCAGCGAGGAGGCCGTGACGGCACGCGCGATCGAACGACTGCGCCGCGGCCGCGAGATCCTTCGTCGGCGTGCGGTAGAGACGGAGGTACCCGAGCCAGACGCAGCGCGTGAGCATCCCTTCGCCGCACTGCTTGCCGTACGCGTCGGCCGCGCGATCGAGAAGCCCCTTCACCTCCGCGTGCGTCTCCCCCTTGCCGAACTGACGGCGCCACGCGAGCGAGTCGCAGCCGAGGCCGCTCCCGTGGGCGCAGGCGGCGTCGAACGATTTCGTCGCGAGGGCCTCGTCGCGCGCTACGCCCTGACCGCGGAACTGGAGGATCCCGAGCGAGGCGCAGCCGTCGGCCCAGCCGCCGTCGCAGGCCTTGCCAAGCGAGAGGAGCGCCGTAGGGAGATCGCGGACGACGTGGGTGGAGCCCGAGGCGAGGAGGTCGCCGTGTCGCGTGCACGCGGAGAGGTCTCCCTTCGCGCACGACCCTGCTAGGAGGACGAGCGCCTTGGACTCGTCCCGTCCGATCCCCGGCGCCCCGTCGAGCAGGAGCGAAGCCTGTCGCGTGCACCCCTCGGTGTCGCCGGCGGTGCAGGCCGACATGAACAGCGGGAGCGCGTCGGCGCGCGCACGCGGATCGTCGCTCGCGATCTTCAGCGCGCCGAGCTTCACGCACGCTCGCGTCGATCCCGCCCCGCACGCGACCCGACAGGTCTCGACGGAGCCAGCTTCGCACCCGACCTGTCGCCGCTTCAAGACGTACTGACGTAGGACCGCCGCGGAGCCTGCGATGAGCACCAAGGCAGCGGCCGCGAACCAAGCGAGACGTGGAGCGGCGACCGCGCGGGAGCGTCCGGACCCTTCGCGCGCGAGGCCGGGCGCCGTCTCGCTCGCCGCGCCGCTCGCGCCGCTCACGGTGGTCGCTGCGAACGCGGCACTCGTGTGCACCGGCGTGGGCGAGAAGCTCGTGCTCGTGCGCGGGACCGGCGCGCTCGCGGCCCCCGCTTCGAGCAGCGGACGCAGCGCCGCGAACGCAGCGCGCGCATGGTCGAACCGCGCGGACACGTCTCGTGCGACCGCGCGCGCGAACCATGCGTCGAACCCAGTCGGCAGCGCGCCCTCGACCCCGAGCTCCTTCGCACGCACGCTCGCGAGGTCGAGCGGTTCGAGGGCGATCTCGCGCACGAGCGAGACCACGCTCGGGTTCTCGCGTCGCGGCGTGCGCCAATAGTGGCGGCCGGTGAGCACGTGATAGACGATCAAGCCGAGGGCCCAGACGTCGGTCGCCGGCGTCACCGTGCCGCCCCAGTCGGTCTGCTCCGGGGCCATCCACATGGGGGAGCCGATCGGCTCGGTCGACGCGGCGGCGTTCGCGTCGGCGACGACCTTGGCAATCCCGAAGTCGAGGACCTTCACCACGAGCTCGGTACCGTGGCGCTGCGAGCGTGCGAGGAACACGTTTTCCGGCTTGAGGTCCCGGTGGACGACGCCCGCGTCGTGCGCCGCCGCGAGCGCGTGCGCGAGCTGATCGAGGATCGGCAGCGCGTGGACCGGTGCGTAGGCGCCCCGTCGTGCCACCGCCGCGGCGAGGTCTTCCCCTTCGAGGAGCTCCATCACGATCCACGGGAGGGTCCCCTCGACGCCGGCCCCGTGGACCTGCACCACGTGCTCGCTCTTGATGCGCGCTCCGACGCGCGCCTCCTGCTCGAAGCGGGCGCGAAAGAGCGGATCGATCTGGAACGTCGGCCGCATCACCTTGAGCGCGCGCTCTCGGCCCGTGCTCAGCTGCTCGACGACGTAGAGCGCGCCCATCCCGCCTTCCGCCAGGGCGCGGAGCACGCGATAGTCGCCCGCAACGATTCGTCCGACCTCCAGCATCCCGGTGGGCGAGAGGGTCCCGCGCTGGCAGCCTTTCGGCAAGCGAGACGCACACGTGCTCACACCGACGCTCCCGACGGGCGCCGCGGGGGCGCGGGGAGCTCGCGGCCAAGCGTGAAGAATCCGCTATCCTTTGGCGTGATGCGCTCCTTCCTCTTCGCCACGTTGGTCATCGCGCCCCTCGCGACGGGGGCTCTCGGCTGCGGCGGCGGAGCCGGTGAGGAAGGTCTCCCGGTCGAGGTCGAGGACACGGGCTCCGAGGAGGACACGGCCGACGCGAGCCCCGTCGAGGAAGTGGGCGGCGAGGAGGTCGGTGTCGTCGACACCGGTCCCGTGAAGCCGAGCTACGACGTGAACGTCGACAAGCGGAAGTCCTGCCTCTTCGCGGCCGGCGCAAAGACCACCGAGACCGTCGGCGCGATGGTGCCGCACGGCAACGCGCTCCCGTTCGACCACGTCATCGTGCTGATGATGGAGAACCAGAGCTTCGATCGCTACCTCTCGAAGCTGCCGGAGAACGGGATCACCGACGTCGACGTCGCGCCTGCAGACGCCTCGAACCCCGACCCCACGCAGGGAGGCAAGTCGATCCCGCGCTTCCACGAGACGCGCTACTGCACGCTCGACACCGCGCACAACTGGAACCAGGTGCACCTCCAGTACGACGACGGCCTCATGGACGGCTTCATCACCACGTCGAACCCCGGCGGCACACGCGCGATGGGCTACCACGACGAGACCGACATGCCGTACTACTACTGGCTGGCGAAGACGTATTCGATCAGCGATCGGTACTTCTGCTCCCTCCTCGGTCCGACGTGGCCGAATCGCTTCTATCTGTGGGGCGCGACCTCGTGGGGGCGCACGCACACCCCGGACACGCCGCCGCTCGGCAAGCCGACGATCCGGCAACGTCTCGGCGATGCGGGGAAGTCGTTCGAGTACTACCGCGACGGCAGCCTCGTCTATTCCTTCGGCGCGACGTTCGGGTACCCGGGAAAGGTCACCGCAGACCTCGAGGCCGCGGTGAAGAACGACACGCTCCCCGACGTCGCGTTCGTCGATCCGAACTTCGGCGGCGGCAAGGACGGCGCGCAGAACGACGAGCACCCTCCCGCCAATGTCCAGAAGGGGCCGAAGTTCGTGAAGCGGATCGTCGACCTCATCGCGTCGAACCCGGCGGTCTGGAAGAAGACGGTCCTCTTCATCACCTACGACGAGCACGGCGGGTTCTACGACCACGTCGTGCCGCCCGCCGCGTGCGAGCCCGACGCCGATCGTCCGGACGACTTCAAGTTCGACCGCTATGGCATCCGCGTGCCGCTCTACGCCGTCTCGCCCTGGACGAAGAAGGGGTACGTGAGCCACCAGGTCGGTGACCACGCGAGCATCACGCGGTTCATCGAGAACCGCTTCGATCTCGGCGCGATGACCCGTCGCGACGCGAACGCCTGGCCGCTCCTCGACATGTTCGACTTCGAGAAACCGACGTACACGACGCCTCCCACCGGCGCACCGAACGCGGAGCCGACGGCAGCCGGAATCACGTGGTGCAAGAACAACGACCCCGCCACGGGAATGCCCTGAGCGCTGTCGAGTGATCAGAAGTGATAGGCGACTTCGTACGCGAGGCACTGCGTCGCGTTCGGCGCGTCGACCTTGACGAACACGTCGGCCTCGTCGCTCGAGCCGACGAGCGGGCACCCGAACTCCGCTTCGACGTTGCCGCTCGCATCGGAGCAACACCCCTTGATGCCGCCGGCCACCGGATCGGCTTCCGTCCCCTTCTTGCAACTCTTGAACTCCGTCTGCCCGCCGAAGCACGACGGATAGACGCAGACACGGACCTTCGAGGTCGTGGATGCCGTCGGATCGACGACGCATCCGAATTTGTCGGTGCCGTGATAGGTCCAGTAGTCGACGTCGGTCGCGTTCGCGAGCACGCCCTTGAGCGTCGCGCCGCTGCCGTCGCAGTCGTCGATGGCGGGCAGGGGCCGAGCGCTCGGCACCGAGCCGTTCGGCTCCGGCTCCTCCCCCGTGCACGTCGGGCGGCCGGCGTCGGTCGGTCCGGCGTCGGTCTTCGGAGCGTCGCTCGGCGCGTCGGTCTTCCCGGCGTCGCCGCCGCCGTTCGTGTCCCCACTCGCGTCGCGGCCGGCGTCGTCGTCCGCGTCCTCTTCGTCCGAGTCCGCGTTGGCGTCGCCGCCCGTATCGGCGACGGTCGGGGCGGTGCTCGATTCGCTGCTGCACCCAGCGAGCATCGAGCCCGCGCCGAACAGCGTGGCGACCAGTACACGAGCGAGACCAGTACACGAGCGCGAGCCGACCATCGCTGACGAGGATAGCGCTCGTTGCCCGCGGAGCCCGATCTCTGTTACGAGCGCGGTCATGCGACATCGTCTCCTCCGCTCGCTCCTCGGCCCGGTGCTCTCGATCGTGATCCCCCTCCTCGTCGTCGGCCCGTTCGTGGCAGCCGGTTGCAAGAAGGAAGAGGCGGAGCCCGAGAAGTCCGAGAAGGACGACGAGGCGGTCGACAAGAAGAAGAAGAAGAAGGGCGCCGACGACGAGGAGGCCGACGAGTCGACGGACAAGAAGAAGAAGAAGAAGCCGGCCGACGAGGAAGAGTCGGACGAACCGGCCGCGAAGAAGAAGCCGGCCGCCGACGACGAGCCCGCGCCGGATCCGGCCGCGCCCGCGGCCACGACGACGACCACCGCCGCGAAGAAGGTCGACGCTGGCGTGAAGGCCGACGCGACCGGCGTCGATGCGAAGTCCACCGACGCGAAGGCGACCGACGCGAAGACCACGGATACCGGCGCCGCGAAGGACGCGAAGGTGACGTTCGACGCGAAGCTGCTCACCCTCGACGCAGCGTTCAAGCCTTCGCTCGGCGGCAAGTAATCCGTACACACTCGTCGAGAGCCCGGTGGGCACGCGCGCTGCAGGGTGCGTCGCCCATGCGCCCACCGGACGAGCTCGCGCCGCACGAGGACGACGACACGCCGGTGCTGGTCTCCGGGCTCCTCGCCGGGATCGCGGGGGGCAGCGTCGGCATCACCGTGACGGGCGCGTTCGCGCTGTTCTCGGGCGATCCGCTCGCACCGATGAAGCTGGTTGCGGCGGCGTTGATGGGACCGGCGTCCCTCCAGTCCGAGAACGCGCTCCCCGCGACGCTGCTCGGCGGATTGCTCACCGTCCTGCTCGCCGCCCTGCTCGGCGTCCTCTTCACCTGGCTGCGACGCCGCGAGCGGCGCATGCACCTGCTCGTCGCGGAGGGGATCGGCTTCGGCCTCGTGGTCTACGGCGCGTCGTACATCGTGATGCCGTATCTGAACGGGACGATGTACGCGCACCAGCCGCAGCTCCCGCTGGCGCTCGCCCATGCGCTCTTCGGCGCAGCGCTGTCGCTCGAGCTGCCGCTGCGCGTCGGACCGCCGGACGAGGTCGCGACGCGGGCCTTCAGCCTTTCACGCCCCCCGCAGTGAGGCCGGACACGATGTGGCGCTGCGCGACGTAGAACAGCGCCATCACCGGGATCGAGACGACGATCGCGCCCGCGGCGAAGTGCCCCCACGAGGCGCCGTGCTCCCCGACGTAGCGCTGCAGCGCGACCGGCAAGGTGAACGCGTCCTCACGCGACAAGAGCGTGGCTGCGAGGATGAACTCGTTCCACGCGCTCATGAATGCGAAGAGCCCGGTCACGGCGATCGCCGGCCGCGCCGCAGGGAGCGCGACCATGCGGAAGGCCTGGAAGCGCGACGCGCCGTCGACCATCGCGGCCTCCTCGAGATCGACCGGGATCGACTCGAAGGCCGACCGTAGCTGCATCACGCAGAACGGCACGGCGGTCGTCGCGTACACGAGCACGAGCCCCGCGCGCGAGTCGAGCAGGTGGAGTCCCTGCAGGATGAGGTAGAGGGGGATGAGCGTCGCGACGCCGGGAAACATCTGCGTCGCCATCAGGAGCCACACGCCGCGATCCTTCCCGAGGAAGCGGAAGCGCGCGAGCGCGTAGGCCGCAGGGGTCGCGATGGCGACGCCGACGAAGGCGGTCGCGAGCGACACGACGAGCGAGTTCGCGAGCTGGCGTCCGAAGATCCAGCGGCCGGCAGGATCGAACGTGCCAGTCACCGCGCGGAAGTTGTCGAGGGAGAACGGGCTCGGGATGGGGAGCACGCGCGCGGTCGGCGTCTGCGCGTTGGTGAACGCGAGCGAGATCACCCACAGCACCGGGTAGAGCGCCGCGATCGTCGCCACCACGAGCGTGAGGTGCACCAACGCCTCGGAGGCGAAGGTCCGCCGGCCGCCGGTCTCGTCGATGGGCGCGCTCACGCCGGCGCTCCTTCGCGCTGACGTCGCAGGAGGCGCGTCGTCACGACCAGCAAGAGGAAGATGAGCACCGCGTAGGCAGACGCATATCCGTACTGCGCCTGTCGCGTGAATGCCCAGCGGTACGCCTCGGAGACGAGGATCTCCGTCTGTCCGTCGGGCTCACCGCCCGAGACGAGGAAGACGACGTTGAACATGTTGAAGGTCCACACTGCGCCGAGGACCACGGCGGGCGCGAGCGTCGGACGGAGCAGCGGGAACGTCACGAGCCAGAAGCGCTGCCAGCGCGTCGCCCCGTCGACCTCCGCGGCCTCGAGCACCTCGCGAGGGATCGACGCCAGGGCGCCGAGCGTGACCACCATCATGAACGGGAACCCGAGCCAGACGTTGGTCGCGACGTTCGCTGCAAAGGCCGTCGCGAAGCGCGAGAACCACGCGATCGGCTCGACGCCGAGCGCACCGAGGACGGCGTTCACGGCGCCGAGCTGGCGATGGAACATGCCCTTCCAGGCGAGCGCGCTCACATACGAAGGCACGGCCCACGGCACGATCAGCAGCACGCGATACACGCCGCGGAGGCGGAGCGCGGGGCGCGAGAGGAGGAGCGCGAGAGAGACGCCGAACACCAGGTGCAGGACGACGTTGCAGATCGTCCACAGGACGGTCACGGCGAGCACCGTGTAGAACGATCCCGAGGCGAAGATCGGTCCGCCGCGCGCGGTGACGATCTCGCGATAGTTCTCGAGTCCGACGTAGTGCAGCTGCCCGGAGCGCCCCGCGAAGAACGACGTCGCCGCGCCGATGACGAGCGGGACGACGACGAGGAGCGCGACGATGATCACTGCGTGCGCGACGTACACGTACGCCGAGCGCGAGACCTTCAGCTCTGCCCGCACCGCGGGATCGCTCACCGACCGGACCGCGGTGATCGCGAGCCAGAGTCCGATCAAGCCGATCACGAGGAGCATGATCTTCGGGTCGCGCGCGGACGGGAGGGGGCGCGTCACGTCGGTGAA